>NZ_NHPG01000013.1:0-69131 GCF_002252965.1 Halorubrum sp. Ea1 | reverse complement strand
CCCGCAAAAAGTGGAGTGTGACATGCTTCCACCCGGGAAATCCGTTGCCAGTCGGATCACTCACCGCCGTTGTACTGGCGGCACAGCGCTTTTGAGCCAGCGACGCGGCTTGCTTAACGAAGCGGAAGAGTAGGGTAGACACATTCGGCTCTTCCGCTTCGCTTCCACCTTCAGAGCGACGCTATCCCGTCGCCTTCTGCGGATTCAACAGAGCAGATCGTTCAGATCGGTACTCAGGCAGCTGTTAATACGGCTGTCTCGTCGTACCTCCCAGCCGGTCTCACTACACAAGCAGGGTTGACTGCCGGGCTCGGACTTCCAGTCTCCGGGGCCGGCGCACTCGCCATTTTCGCCGCGCTCGTTATCCTCTCCGCGGCGTTCTTCGTCATAATCGCTCGCACGATGATCCAGCCACAAGACAAGATATCCACAATACCAGTCGACGCCACGCGGCGACTCGGCCGTACAACGCTCGCAATGCTGATCGGTGGGATCTTGGTCTCCGTTTCAGTATTCGTCGGAACCCTGTTTTTCATCCTCCCAGGACTGTTCCTAGCGACGTCTTTCCTGTTCATCGTATTCACCATCGCCGTCGAGGACCGCGGTGTAATCGACGGGCTCAAGCGGAGCTGGGGACTCGCCAGCGGGTCCAGACTCAAACTCTTCGCCCTTGTCGTCCTGACGACGGTGTTCGGCGGTGTCATCGGGGGAATTGCACCCCTGCTTGACTACGGCGGCATCCCGGTCGCCAGCGAAGCGATCGTTGCCGTCGTCACTGCAGCCTTCTTAACCCCGTATTATGGCATTCTTGCGGCTTCGTACCTCCAGCTGCGAGACGAACACAGTGGTGTGGACAGGAGGTCAACGGAACCAGCCGACGCCTCGGGAACCCCGGAGCTCTGACCGCCGGTTTCGCGAGGGGCTGTCTCTAGGGCTTTCTATTCCAGCGTTTCGATGGGTGTGCTGCTTCCCACGAGTTCGTGGACCGACGCCTGCGATCGGGTCGCAGCACAGCTTTGTTCTGAAAGCGGACAGCTCGTCGTCCATGACGACGATGACGATCCGGTCGTTGACCGTACATTTCTACCGGAACAGGTCCGCATGGTTGCCGCCGGCGATCCAGACAGGTGATCGCGAAAAGCCAACGTGATCGCTGTCGGCATGGACGCCGCGAGACACGATCGTCTCGTCTGGACGGACGATGACTTCCAACACCCGTCGAGTGGCTTGCACGCCTCTATGTGGGGTTACCTCATCAACGGACCAACGACGGAGTTTCGAGTAGTCGCCCGAAAACGTCTATTGGCCCTTCTGTTAGAGCGGCTCTGTTGAAATCCACAATCGGTGATATGCTCTTAGAGACGTGCAAAGTACAGAGCGCGAATCTGCCGCACGCTAATTCATACGAATACTACAATTATAAGAAAGCTTATAATAACGTATCACCTCTACTGTACGATTATGAATTCACGACGACGTGATAGTCACGCAAATAGCATGCGACGTGCTACCACGAGCAGACGAGCGTTACTCACAGCGAGCGGCGCCGTCGCAATCGGCGCGCTAAGTGGCTGTCTGAGTCAAGTCGCGTCGTCAGTCACGAACACAGGGTCGTCGCCCGCGGCGGTGTTCGCAGGTGCGGATTGGAACGACGATGACACGGAAGTCACCTTCGAGATGGCACCGGAAGGCCCGCACGTGGCTCGGTTGACTCCAACGGTGGCCGGGCGAGTTGAGTTGGAAGGGTGGGTGACTTCGACCGCGCTCGCCGCGGCGAACTACAACAACTCTCGGAGTGACAAGTCAATTATCCGGGCTCCTGACGGGGATGGAGATGCCGATGCCGATGGCGTTGACGACGACGTTCGCGGTGAGGACTATAATACGCCCCGGAGTAATCGGAGTATCGCGGGACCCAGCGATATCATCGACGACGATATCGACGAAGACGACGAGACGTTCCGGCGCGTCTTCCGACTTGACGCACAGCTCCAAGAGGCGACGACTGCGGCTGCGACAGCAATTTCGAAGCGGAGTGCGCGGACGGGGCGGAATCCGGAAACGGAGAAAGAGATTACTGGGGTGTTGGGTGATATGGAAGCGGTGCTGGCCGAGATGCGGGCAGTGCTGGAGCGGTGTTCAGACGAGTCCTGTGTCGCGGCACTGGCGAACGTCGCAGATAGGGAGGCAGACGTTGTCCGAGCGCAGGAGTACGCTCAGGACGGCGAATGGGCGGCGTTCGGTCTTGACGGTGGTGGCGGGAACGACATCCTCGTCGGGGATTACTTGCTTCCACCAGTCGAGTTTGACTCATCCGGGTTGTTCGGTCCGGGAGAGCAGGCGGAGCTTTTCAGGTATCTTGAACAGAAGCCTGTTGTTGCGGAGCGGTTCGCTGTGTGTTTGCCCGATGCTGAGGTTCCGGGTGGAAACGGGAGTATCGAGGAAGCGGTGACGCCGGAGCGGCTCTTCGCCTACCTGACGGGTCGGTCTGATGGTGAGGGCCAACTCTACGCGTGGGGGTCAAATTCGGCTGGTTTGAGTGGTCCGGATGAGAGTGGTGATTGTGACGATGACGACTCCACTGTGTCCCCGGGTGCGGTATGCGGGGCAACGCCCCACTTCGTTGCGGAGATGACGGGGCCTGTGGCGACGGGCGGTGGACTCGTGGCTGAGCGCGCTGCTGACGGCCACGTTGTTGTGACGAACTCTCCACCGTCTGCTAAAGCTGGTACATCTGTTGTGGTGTGTCCGGTTGAGGGTGAGCCGTTCGAGCCGGAGGGGTTGGATGCGTGGGCAAAGAAAATGGATGACGTACCTGTGGAAATTACTCAGCAGGGTCGGTTGCTCAACCTGACAGTAGCGCAGGTAATGGTTCAGCCACCGGGTTGTCCGGAGCCGGTTCCAGCCCTCATGTACGTGGGTCGAGGGCTGAACGATGGGCAGCTCATCTACTCAGGTGGATGGATTATCGATGATGCTGCGTTGTACGAGAATTCGACGACGGTGTTGTCGATGGTGGGGGCAGCACAGGTGGTCCCGGTTGGACTCGACCGTCTCGGCGATCTCGACAGTGATGGGCTCGGTGATGGAGTGGCGCGAGCAGGGGTGAGTGAGCGGGCTCTGCGGGGCGCGCGGATTGAGTTGGGCGGAGTCAACAGAAGCGGCGACATCACTATCGAGGGGCTCGGTGGGAGGCTCCCGGGAATGACGTCCGGAGTCGATAGTGAAAAGCGGGAGACGTATCGGGTTGTGACGCACGTGGCGGTGGATGCGCCGGTGTTACACTTGGTGAACGCTTCGAGTGCGTCGGATGAAATAAAATTCAAGGCGGGGGCTGAGCTGTCGAAGAGCGTGAACTGACTGTCCGTGTTGTACCATACACTCTCGGTGGCGACCCGAGTTCTCGAACAGTATCGCTGTGCTGTATGTACTCTCTGTATACAGCACGCGAGTTCTACCAGACTCTGAGGATTTCGACAGAGGCCTCTTTCTACTACGAACGATACCACATAGGATTCCATTTTTTCAGAACAATCGTTGTAGCCGTTGCCACAGAAGAAGACACAGCCGATGAGAACGGCGACCAACACACCAAACGAAAGTTTCGCTACCGTTGGATCATGCGTTGCGAAAATCTGGTTGAACCGGATATGTCGTTCAACCGTCTGCCGGAGACTTCCACCCATTGGTACCCGGCGTCAGCGTTGAACTGACGTTACATCGGTGTGTTCCCCGAGGCGACCATCGTCGCTGATAGTCTGGCGGAGCTCCGAAAGGAACCTTTCCCCGTCAAGATCACTTCTGTCAAATATGACGGATCCACCCCAGGCGTGGTCGCCCATATACGTCCCGAGCGTTCCCCCAAGAGCATAAACAGGCTCTAACAGAACTGCAAGCGGATCCTGACCGACGAACGCCGGCAGCTCCGTTGTCGGGCCGTATTCGGCGTAGTCCTCGCGGAGGCGGTCAAGCCAGTCCGAGGGGTGATGAAAATCATCGTCGGTCCAGACGAAACGGTAGTAATTGGCAGCCTCCATCCCTACAGCGATAGCATTTGCTTTCCCCGAACACCCGACAGGGCCGCCGGCGGGGATCAACTGGACGTTCTCCGGGAGCGTGTTTCGGTCCGCAACCGGGTCGTCCTCGGTATCGTGGATGATGAGGAGCTCGTCCTCGGGACCCAACTTTGCGGCGACATCGTCACAGGCGTGGGTCCAAGACACCGTCGGGAGGAGCACGCTTGTCGGTATGCGTGTAGACATTGATGACTCACTATGATAGCTTCTCACGGCGAGACCGGACTCCGCCACCTAGCAGACTGCTGACGACACCGCCAGCAACCGCGAACGTGACAAGTGTTACCGTGAGTATGGCGGACAGGCCGACTTCCTGCCAGAGGACGAATGCATCTGGTGAAGCCGCCAGTACGCCCACGCGGACGATGCCCCTGTGATACCCCACCGGTTCAATAGCACCCGTCATGGCCAGAAACGTTACCACTGTCCATGGCAGTGTTCCCACCACGCCGGCTACGGCACTCACCACGGTCCTGCGACGCTGGCGCTGGAGTCCGCGTCCTGCGAGCCAGCCACCGGCGACAGGACCGATTCCGGTTGGGACGGCTAGACACACGACGATGCTGCCAAGCAGTGTCCCTGCTATGGTCTGCCATACAGTCTGTGTCTGGTTCTCGGACATCCGTACCTGAATATTGAGCGTACGTATGACTGGCTGTTTCTCGTGGCTTCACCTACTGAAGCCAGACAGAACGGCTAGAACGGCACAACCTATATTGACGAACGAAGAGATGACCGATGTACCGTGTCCGGTGTGCGAGATCCCGAAGCGCTCGCGGATTTGCTTGGGGACGAGTGTACGCGCACGATTCTCGTCGAGACGAAGAAGGAACCGTGCTCGGCGGCGGAGCTCAGCGACTGCGCCGGGGTCTCGGAGCCGACGGTCTATCGCCGACTCGAACGACTCCGCGAGTACGATCTGGTTACCGAAGATATCCAGCCAGTCACCGACGGAAAAAACTACAAGCTCTACCGGACGGATCTTGACGGGATCGAACTCGATCTCAGCGAAGACGGCTTTGAGATTACGATTTCACGTCGGGAACGGATGGCAGACCGCTTCACGCAGTTCGTAGAGGGAAGCTAATATGCTCGATACACCGCTCCAATTGATTGATCTTGATACGCTACGAACCGTCCGTCAGCTGAGCGAGGTGATCCCGATGATCATCGGTTTGGGGATCGGTTACCTCGCTTACACGGCATACCGGCAGAATCAGAGCCGTCCGATGTTGTACATCGCGATCGGGTTCATACTAGTATTGTTCGTTCAGGCTCCGCTGGCCCTCATCTTCATTTACGTCTTGGAGCTTCCCACCCCGGTCCTCAATAGCCTCCTCCAAATCCCCGAGTTCACCGGTCTGGGACTGATCCTCTACGGGCTGTGGATGCCACGCCGAGACTAATGTCACGCCCGAGCCCATATACGACGGTAGGTTGACTTCAACCAGTGAAGCCAGGGAAATCGGCCTTTTTCCATGCGTCCATGCGTTCAGGTGTCGATGACCGAAGCAGACACCGACACCAACTTCGAACGAACCGCGTCGCGGTCGGGCGATGACGACCGGCGAACTAATTACGGTGGCATCACCGGACGCGTCGTCTCCGTGCTGTGGAATCGAACCGAGAATCGCCCCCGTGCACTCTGGCGGATCCTCGGAGTGGAAGTCGCCGCGCTCGTGGGGATTTTCGTGCTCCCGGGGCTGGCGCTCGCGGGCACCGAACTCCCGCCGTCGATGACCGGAGCCGCCTCAAACCTCATCGCTGCCCTCTCTGGACTCCTCGTGGCGGTTGGCGTCGCGAGGTACGTCGACCGGCGACCGTTGACCGACTACGGACTCGCGTTTGACCCGTCGTGGCTGAAGGACTTCGGCGCTGGCAGCGTCATCGCCCTGGCGGGGATGGCGGTAGCACTCCCCGTGAGTCTGCTTGCCGGGTGGGCGACCGTCTCCGAGGTGTTCTCGGGTGGCGCTGGCGCGAACGTGTTGCCGTTCGCCGCCGCATTCGGAGTGTGGACCATCCAGTGGATGTTTGTGGCCTTCTGGGAAGAGCTGGTCTATCGGGGCCTCATTCTGACGAGTGCCGTCGAAGGACTCCGGAGTCGGTGGCTGTCCGACCGTGGCGCGGTCGTGGCAGGAGTGGTGGCGTCCTCGCTGATATTCAGTCTCGGGCACTTCCCGGATACGCTGGGAAAGTTCGGATTTCGGGCGGCGTTAGGGCTCCTCCTCGGGGGCGCGTACGTGTGGACCGACTCGCTGGCGCTGCCGATCGGCCTCCATTTCCTGGTCAACTTTGCGATAAACAACATCTACGGGCTAGCAAACTTCGGTGAGGCTGCGGGGGTTCTGCCGATGCTGATCCGGCCGACGTTCACCGGCCCGACACAGTTCGTCGGGGTGTACGGGGCAGTCAACGGCGCAGCCGTGCTCTGTGTCGCTGCGCTCACCGTCGGATACGTTGTCCTCCGGAACGGCGATCTTAGGTCGCGGCTGTCGTCAGCGTACATGCAGTGAGAGTGACCTGAGTACCTACGACGCATGACGCGGACATCGACGTGGAACGGTGACGCCGAGCGGCGGATTCACCGCCCACCCGAAAGGGTTCGACGCCGAGTTCATGGACAAGCCCCACCCTCAAAACGCCGAAGGCGTTTATCATGGGGTAGTTGACTAGTAAATGTGGATATCAAAATCAGGTTGATCGTTCGGAAGCGGATTGATATTCGCTGATAGCGCTTCCGATCAAAGTGAGGATAACAAAGAGGCCGATCACGACAAGCAAGCCTCCCCACCCCGGTTTAGACAGCTGGTAGAGAAGCCAACCCATAATCACGTTCGCACTAGCTAATCCGAACGGATAGATCGCTCGTAATGGGTCCATCTTCTTGATCAGAGGCGTAATGAGATCGTGATGAGACTCCTCAAATTGGGATATATTCAATCCAGAGAGCGTATTCCAAGCAATTTGATGGGGACCCCGCGTCTTGAGACGCTTCCCTTCTGTGGTGTTTCCAACTGGATTAGAGGGACCGTCTGATCGAGATACGTCCCGTAGGTCCGGTTCGCATGCGCGGTGCACGTATCGGCGCCACCGATCGACTGGCATACTCGCATACGCGTATCCTGTTTTCCGCGCCGCATATACACTGAGTACGTGTTACAGGCCGAGAAACCGGAAGATGCGGTCGTGGTCGCGATTTGCTCTTATCCGTACGGTTACTACTCCCAGCGAGAATTGTCACCCCACTCGTCGAGCGATCACCGAGACGGGCGGGGTGAATCGCCTCGGGGTCAAGCCCCGAGGCTTCCCGTTTCTACGACATAAAACGCGCCGGGGCGGGACTGAGAGCCTTGTCGACGGCGATTTGACCGTCCCGCTCGCGCGCTGGCTCCCGGAACCGAGGCGGTCAGCGGGTTGGCTGACGCGTCTGTATATCGGTGAACCGCTGTTTCAGGCTCTAAAACACTGGTGTTATTTATTTGTCTTTACCGCTGGGACTTCCGTTTGAGATGATCAACACCAGCAGACGAACCTTCCTAACGGGTGTCGGCGGACTGGCGCTGACGGGCGTCGGATCGACTGCTGACCGCGCGAAAGCCAGTTCACGCACGGTGGAGGCAGGTACGGTTCCTGAGACGGTGTCCCCCGAGATGAGCGATCTTGAGTCGGTTGTCGAAGAGACGCTGGCGTCGCAGCTCGGCGACGCTGCTCCCGGGGCGACAGTTGCGATTGTCAACGGCGACGATATCGCACTCGCAAAAGGATACGGCCACGCCGATGTCGAAACGGGGAGGCGTATGGATAAAAAAGAGACAGCCACCCGTATCGGATCGGTCTCGAAACTCGTGACGTGGACGGCAGTAATGCAGGGCGTACAGGATGGCGTCCTCGATTTGGATGCCGATGTTAACAGGTATCTTGAGGACTCCGCTGTCACTATCCCGGACACGTATTCCGACCCGGTGACGCTCCGTCATCTCGGAACCCACACTGCCGGGTTCAGCGTCGTTCCAAATCCTGGACTCGTTACGAACTCGAACGCACTCACCAGTCTGGAAACGGCGCTTGTCGAGGACCAACCGGACCGGATCCGCCCGCCAAGCGAAGCTGTCGCGTACTCCAACTGGGGCGCGACGCTGGCCGGTCACATCGTCGCTGAAGCATATGATACGACCTTCGAGGAGTACGTCCAATCAAACATCTGTGGTCCACTCGAGATGAACCACAGCACGTTTACACAGCCGGTTCCCGCTGACCACCCCGGCGACCTGGCTGCCCCACACGATTCGAGTGGCGACGAAATTACTCGGGCGGATCCGTTGTACATCAACTGGGGGCCGGCCGGGTCGATGAGTGCGACGGCACTCGATATGGCAGCGTTCATGCAAGCGCATCTCGGGTACGGGACCGACGCGATACTGAACAGCGAGACGATGGCAACGATGCACAGCCGACAATACGGACGTCACCCGGCGGTCAACGGACTGCGATACGGGTTCTTCGAGTACGGCCCTCCCAGTGGATCGTACATCGGTCACTCGGGCGGGACCGTCTACTACACTGCTTGGCTGGGGCTGCTCCCAGACCACGACGTCGGAGTGTTCATCGGGTTCAACGGTCTCGGAGACCCAGTCACTCCCGCCGCCGAGATCCTGACCGAATACGGCTTGTTCCCTGAAACCCCAACACCTGATCCAACCACGGCGCGAACGAGCCGCGAGCGCGCTGAGGCGGTAGCAGGTGAATACAAGTCTACGGCTACCGCTTTTGAAGACGACTGGCGTCAAGTGATTGGGCTGTTAAGCCGACTATCTGTCGACGCAACTGATGATGGTGGTCTCGTCACACAGACCATGGGAGGCGACGCCGTCGAGTGGGTCGAAACCGAGCCGTACGTCTATCGCGAACGTAATGGGGACGATGTCCTAGCGGTCGATGTTGCGGACGGGCGTGTCACGCAACTGCACCTTAACAGTCAACCGTCGACTACCTTCCTCCCGGTCACGATGCCTGACCAGCGCAAGGTCACGCTCGGAGCTGTCGGAGCCGCAGCCGGGGGATCCGCTCTTTCTCTCGTCGGGTGGGCGGGAATCAGCGGCTGGCGGCGTCTCAGTCGCTTCCGATCTGGTAGAGACGGCGGATCCACACCCGATGACGAGACGGCTCAACCAGACCGCAATAAGGAGGGATCGCAGTGACAACTCCACAGTCGCCGTCCAACTCCGGCGAGGCAACAAAGGAAGGACGCAGGGGCATCGCCCTCGGACAGCGGGTGCGGAACCCCGCGTGGCTTGGCCGGGCCTCAGCCGTCGGGTTCTGTGTCACAGTGCTTGTGTTCGCCGGGAGCTTCGTGTTCACACTCATGAACCTCGATCAGTTCGCACTCCTCATCGTACCGGCTTGGCTGCAAGCAGTGCTCGCACTCCCGTATGTCGTTGCGGTGTTCGCACTCGGGACTGTCGCCGGAGCGGTCTCAGGCTGGCGGCACTCACACTGGTCGCTAGCTGCGAGAATCCACCAAACAGTGCTCGCGGGGCTAGCGATTCTATTCGTCTGGCAACTAACCGTCCTCGGATTCTTACCGTGAGTGCCACAGTGCGTATACGCACCGACGCAGTCGACAATCCACTGGAATTCCGGAGAATCAAGGAGAAAGCCTCGCGCTTCAGCGCGGGGATGAATCCGACAATTCTCTACAGCAACCACAAACTTCTGGTCGGGTGTTTTAACTGAGTGATTGTCGTACCAATAGTTATCCGAGGCGGTCTATCCGCCCACTTAATCGGACAATATCGGGATTCCCGACCACACACAGAAAGCACCCTTTCTGTTGGAGTGTTCGGGTACAGTAAGAAGTACCTCTGAATCCCATGCCGGGATAGGAGTAACGGCTGATTGGCACAGCCAGTAGCCGTCACCGGGACAGCTACAAACCGTAAACACCCCAAACCAGTGGTGCGGGGCCGTGGGAATCTTCGCCCTTCAGGGCGGAGAGGATGTCAAAGAAGTACGAGGCGGAAGCCCACGACTTTCGTCGTGGGAGAAAGTCGACATCCAAACGTCATGATAGATGAAATTCTAGAGTTTGCTGTTGACATACTACTAGAGTTCATTCCAAACGCTGTCTGGAAGTTCTTACTCTTTCTAGCTGGGACCGCGACGGCGGCAGTCGGCTGGTCAATGATCAACAATTCAACGCAGGCGGGCGGTGCGCTGATCGTTGTCGGGGTAGTAATGGCAATCGGTTCGTTAGTTTCGCTATACCGCCAATGAGACCGTGCGCGAATCGAGGAACAGACTGTGCCGCTAATATTCGAGTCCGGATTCAACTGCTGTGTTGAAATTCTCAATCAGTGAAATGTTCTTTGAGGCGTGCTGAATACGTAGCGCGAGTCGAGCAGCGCGTTCTCTCCCAGTTCCTCCGGTGAGATCTCGTGGCACGGGAGAAGACCTTCCGCCGGAATCAACGCCTGTGGAGGCTGCGCTCCCTGTGGATACGTCTGTATCTGCAGAGCGCGTCGTGGAAACAGGAAGCCCTACCCTCAAGGAACGAACGGCGTCAGCCGTGAGCGAGTAGGGGAGGGTAGTTCACAACCTCAGCGCATGCTGGACACTTAGCAAAAACACCGATTTCCCGTCTGCTCGTTCGTATTCAATACGTTTCCATGCCTGTGAGATCACACGATTACAGGTAGCACAATGACCAAGCGAGGACGGATTATTGATCATAACGGAGAGGAGGAGAGCATGTGCCTCTGATTCCTCCAGCAGAAACTGAGATTTAAATGATATTAAATATGGCGTATGAATGTGACGTCTGCGACAGTCCGACGATTACAACGCACCGTGATACGTTCACAAAAAGTGGAACGAACGAGGCCCGTGGCCGTCCTGCCACGCAAACGCGTAGAGACGGCGGCTTTCGACACGCCGGAGCCTGCGGCCGTCACTGCTTTCGCCCGTTGTGAGTGTCCACGTCGCGCCATCACCTCTGACCGAGTCGTCCTCAATTCGAAGTTCGAATGCCGGCTGCTCGAAGGCGTGGAGGCCGTCGTCGGTCGCAAGGACAACAACATCAGTTTCACCCACCGTTGCCGCCACGACGCCGCCGGCCGCCTCGACGACGGGCAGCGGGAAGCCTAAAGCGCCGCCGTCGGCCGGCGTCACGCCGAGGACGATCGTTTTCGGATCGAGGTCGTCCCGGTTCCACTCGCGCTCCGGGCCCTCGCCCCGCATCCCGCGGAGGCCGAACGCCTCGCGCTCTTCGTACGCCTCGTATCCGGAGGGGTCGTAGCCGCTCGCCGCGGCCGACCCCTCGGACTCCGGTTGGAGCACGGTCCCGTCCGGATACGCCTCGCGGAAGGCCGCGTAGGTGGTCATCGGCCCGGGTCGAACGCGGAGCAGTTCGCCGGCGAGTTCGCCCGCGATACACTCACCGGTAGACTGCTTCCACTCCGAGTCGGTCTCGCGGTCGTACAACACGAGGTCGTCGTCGGCCAACTTCCCCGAGACGCCGAAGGTGAGCCCCCGGCCGCCGACGGTTACCTCGTACACGACCGCGCTGCCGCAGATCGGACACCACGTGATCGCGATCGGGTCCTCGCCGCCGTCGGCAGTCGGGACTACGTCGTTGACGACCTCGTGGTAGTTGAGGATCCGGATCGGGTAGGCGCGCGCTGGGGATGCCTCGTCGCCGGGCTCTACAATCAGTACCTCGTCGTCGGGGTCGCCGAAGTAGTCGTCACCGAAGGTCGGGTCGTCGATGCTCGGGATCGCGTCCTTCGGGAGGACTGAAATCACGTTCATCGCCGACTCGCTCGAGTCGTTCACTGGTCCTCCGGAGCGGTGAGGTGTTCTCGCCCCCAGTCACGCATGGCGATGATCACGGGTTCGAGCGACCGCCCGCGGTCGGTCAGCGAGTACTCCACGCGGAACGGCTTCTCGCTGATGACGGTCCGGTCGATGAACCCGTGTTCTTCGAGGTCTTCGAGGACGTCCGACTGGACCTTCCCTGAGATCCCGTCGACCTCCTCTTTGAGTGCATTGAATCCCAGCGGCCCGTTCTCCAAGAGTCGGTGAATAACGACCGGATGCCACTTCTTACCGATCAGCGTCGCAGTCGTCGTGATCGGACACCAGTCGCTGCCCGCACACCACACCTCTAACGGCTCGATATCGGTACTCATACCGGATCCACGATCGCCACGAAAATAAAGGTACGTTTAGTAAGTAGGTGAGAAAATGATACCTGTCACGCCGACCGGTAACCCGGTTACCCGTCCGTTCGCGCGAACTTTTCGATTACCCATTCATACTAGGTTACTGTAGGTGACTATGAGCGAACTCGAAATGGACGCAGACAGCACGGCCGTGCTAATCACCGACCCGCAGATCGACTTCCTGAAGCCCGAGAGCGTGGTGTGGGACAAGGTCGGCGAAACCGTCGAGGAGAACGCCGTCGTCGACAAGCTCCGCCGCCTCCGCGACGCCGCCCGCGAAGGCGACGTACCCGTCTTCTACTCCCCGCACGAGTACGAGGACGCCGAGTACGAGAGCTGGGAACACCTGAACATGATCGATCAGATCATGTTCGACACGCGGATGTTCGACGTCGCTGGCGATGGCGCCGACTTCGTTCCCGAGCTCGAACCGGACGACAACACGTTCGTCCTCTCGCCGCACAAGCAGCTCTCGGGGTTCTGGAGCAACGACGTACAGATCCAGCTCCGACAGCGCGGCATCGACACGATCGTGCTCGCGGGGATGAGTGCGAACCTCTGCGTGGAGTCGCACCTGCGGGACGCCGTTGAGAACGGCTTCGAGGTGCTGACCGTGACGGACGCCACGGCGGCCGCCGGCGAGGAGGCGCTTCAGGCGGCGCTCACGAACGACGGGTTCATCGCCCACGAGACCGCCGAGACCGACGACGTCGTCGAGCGGCTGGCAGCGGCGGAGTAGGGGCAGCGCTGTAAGAGAACTCGGCTACGCGGCGTCTTTCTACACGTGAGTCGTCTGTGGTCGACAGACGTCTGACCGATGCGACTCCTCGTGAGGTGGCGCGCGCGCGAGCCACACAACCGGTACACTTCTTTACAGGCGGTCAAGGAGAATGCCCCGGGGCTTGACCCCGGGGTTGAATCCGACAACACGTGACACAAACCATTAAGTAAACATATCTCTAATCATGAGACAGCGATGGAGTACAGTCACCGCTACCCCACATACCCGACACAAGAGGTAGCGGCTGAACTGGAACGACACATCAACGTTCATCGCCAAGCGTACAACTACACTCGGTACGAATACGAACACGTGGACGCCGACAACATCGGCTCCGCGTACAAACACCACTCTCGACTCCCCGACTGGAAAGACCAGTTCCCCGTCTTCTCAGAAGTCAACTCGAAGGCCCTGCAACGAACCGTCACGCGGTTCTACCAGAATCTCGACGGCCTCTCCAAGCAGAAACAAAACGGTCGAAAAGTTGGGAAGCTCAAGTGGAAGTCACCACGGGAGTTCCAGAGTCTGACGTACTCGCAGTCTGGCTTCAAACTCAAAAACACGAGTGGCCGAAACGCGACACTCTGGCTCTCCAAAATCGGCGACATCAAAATCCGGTACCACCGCGACATCCCCGACGAAGCGGACATCAAAGAGGTCACAGTCAAGAAGGAGACGACCGGTGAGTGGTTCGTCTCCTTTGGACTGGAAACCGACGACGCTGACCTCCCCGAGAAACCCGACGTGGACTCGTTGGATACGAGTAATAGCGTCGGGATTGACCTTGGAATCCTGAACTACATCCACACCAGCGATGGGAACACTGTGGACTGGCTCGACCTCGAAGACGAGTACGAACGACTCCAACGCGAGCAACGCAAATTGTCTCGCAAGGAGAAGGGGTCAAACAACTACGAGAAGCAACGCCGGGAAGTGGCGAAGGTCAAGCGTCACATCAAGCGGAAGGTGCTGGACTACCAGCACAAGATTACGACGTGGCTCGTCCGCGAGTACGACGCTGTATTCGTTGAGGACTTGGATGTGAAGGGAATGCTGGAACAGTCGCATAACGCTCGCAACAAGCAGGATGCGGCGTGGCGACAATTTATCACGCTCCTTGAATACAAGGCTGATTTGTACGGTTGTCACGTCGTGAAAGTTGAACCTGAGGGGACGACCGAGGAGTGTGCGTCATGTAGTGTGGAGACGGCGAAGCCTATCTGGGTGCGGGAACACTCTTGCCCTTCGTGTGGGTTTGAGTGTGACCGTGACGCGAACGCGGCGATGAATGTCCTGCAACGCGGTTTTTCTGAGTTAGGGCTGGGATGGCCCGAAGACACGCCTGTGGAGACTGCGCTCCCTACGGACACCACTCAGGTGTCTGCAAAGCGCGTCGTAGAAGCAGGAAGCCTCGGGGCTTGACCCCGAGGCGATTCACAAACGGACAATAATCGAACGTATGGACCGACCGTCTCCGAGCGACAGTCTCGCGTTTAAATCCGAGGGCGTCGCGATAGCGGTCGTCGCGTTCGCGCTGACGCGGGGGACGGTCGCCGACCTGTTGGTGACGGAGAGGAGATTCGCGACGGAAGTGAGCGCGGTACTGGTGTTAGCGGTCGGATTCGGCGTCGTCCTGTACGGGATCAACCTCGCGGTCAGCGCCCGGGACCGGACGTACACCCGGACCGTCCTCGGCTGGTTCCTCGGCGGCGCCGCGGCGGTCGGACTCGTGCTCGGACCGTTGCTGACCGCGGCGTCACCGGGGGACGCCACTGCGACAGCTGCCGCCGTCGGGATCGTCGGCGGCGGCGCGGGATTGCTCGTCGGGATCCGCGGCGCGGAGGCGGACCGACGGCAGGCCACCGTAGACCGGCAAATCGAACAGGCGCGGCTCCTCAATCGGATCCTCAGACACGAGGTCCGGAACTCCGTCACGATCCTCCGGGGCCACTCGGAGATTCTGTTCGAGGAGCGCGAAGAGACCGCCGACCGGAGCAAGACGGCGATCACCGACGCGATCACGCGGATCGAACGGGCAGTAGACGAGACGCGGTTCCTCACCGTTGGCACAGTCGACGGCGGCAGCGCGCTGGGGCCGGTCCGGCTCGACGAGGCGATCCGGAGACACGCTGAGCGCACGGGTCGCGACGAGTCGGCGGTGTCGGTCCCGTCGGTGACGATCAGAGCGGACCGATACGTTGACCGGCTGCTCGACGAACTCGCGGCGCTCCCCGACTGGGCGGACTCGGGCGCCGATCCCTTCGCGATCGACGTCGGGGACCGGTACGTCGAGTTGTCCGTCACGGCCCCCAGAGCGTGGCTCAGCGCTCGGGAACGGGAAGTGCTCGTCGAGGGAATCCCCGAACAGGAGCGGAACGACGTGGACTACGGCGTCCCGGTCGTCCGGCTCCTCGTCGCGAGATACGGCGGGGATATCGGCGTCGACGACACCGGCGAGGCGGCTACCCTCCGGGTGCGGCTCCCGCGAACCGGCCGAACCGGCACGGCGGGCGACACGCCGGGACTCGCGAGCGGGACGCTGTGGCGGACGCTCGGCATCGGGCTGGCGGCCGGTGTCGCGATGGGCGCGTTCTTTCAGGCGACGACCGGAACACTGCCGGTGATCGGCGCGCTGTACGGAGCGTCCGTCTCGTCTGTGGGGTGGGTCGCGCACCTGTTCCACAGCGCCGTGTTCGCGACCGTGTTCACCGTTGTCCGCTCCGAGATACCCGGCAGGCTGCTCGGTGAGTCCGTCGGGGCCAGCGTCGCCGCGGGGGCCGCGTACGGGCTCTTCCTGTGGTTCGTCTTGGCGGGAGTGGTCATGAGCCTCTGGTTGAACGCCGTGGGAGTCGCGACGCCGCTCCCGAATCTCGGCCAGGCCTCGTTCGTCGGTCACCTCCTCTGGGGCGGACTCGTCGGTGCGCTCTCGACGACGCTTCCGCCGCTTCCAGACCGGCAGACGATCCGGGACCGAGTGTTGGCAGCCATCGGTCGATGACGGGTTGATCACCACTCGACGGTCGAGCGCTTTCTCGGTTCGGACGAACCGTCCGTGCGCTCTCGACGTACGATCTGAGCGCTGTTTACATCCGTTGACTCTGATTTATTGTATGACACTGATTCACAGACAAACCCTGCTCGGCGCCCTCGGGGTCGGGATATCGTCGGTCTCGGGGTGTCTCGGATCCTCCGACGCCGGCGCCGAATCTGGGTCGATTGACGACGGCTCTGACGGATCGAGCGGTTCGGCTGCCGAGGGGCCGCCGACGGTCGAGCGGTCGCTCCCGGCGGCGGCGAAGTCGAATCCCGCGACGCCATTGGCGGCGCCTGCGACCGCGACGACGACGGCGATCGTCGCCGTCAGTTCGATCGAGAGCGCGAGCGTCATACCGCTGCGAAGCGGCGAATGGTCGTAGACGGCTGCTACGTGTGCGGGGCGGAAGCACTGTCTGGCGGGCGGCTCGAGCCCATCGACTTGATCGGATAACCTGACCCGGACCACAGCGTGTGCGATCACACCACACTATCGGCCGGGGCTCATGCCGTCCCGACGCCGACTGACACGTATGCTCCGAACCGGACAGACGGCGCCGACGTTCGAACTTCCGGGTGCGGGCGGCGGACGGATCGACACCCATAGCCTGGCCGAATACACCGATAACGGGTGGGCGGTCGTATTGGTGTTTTATCCGTTCGACTTCCATCCGGTCTGTACGACACAGATGTGTACGCTGCGGGACAGTGAGGCGCTGTCGCTGCTGGAGAACACCGTCGTCCTCGGTATCTCGACCGACAGCGTCTACAGCCACCGCGCGTTCGCGGAGAAACACCGGATCGATTTCCCGCTGATCTCGGACAGCGACGGCCGTGTCGCCGAGGCGTACGGCGTGCGCGCCGACGAGATAGACGACCACCGCGGGGTCGCGCGCTCGGCGGTCTTCGTGGTCGATCCCGACCGCACCGTCCAGTACGCGTGGCGAAGTGGGGAGACGGACGACGAGCCGGACCTCACGGCCGTCGAACACGCCGCGCAGTGTCACGGCGACGAGTGCGAACTGCCGGACGGGAAGTCGTATCTGTGAGCACTACCGACGACGACGATTACCGGCCGGTAACCCGGTTACCGATCCGTTCGCGCGCTTTTATTGGGTAGTCTCGTATCTAGGTTACTAGAGGTAACCTGCGTCGGTTCGCCGGCGCGTGTCACACATCATGGTAAGCGTATTCACCGGACTGATCGCTGGACTGATCGCGACCGTCGTCATGACGATGTTCATGATGACGATGGGAGACGACTCGCCGCCGCCGACCGCCGCCCTCTGGGCGAAGTACGTCGGCGACGAGGGGCCCGAGTCGTACATGAAACAGGGCATGCTGCTCCACATGCTGTACGGGGTCGGCGCGGGGGCCGCCTTCGCGGTCGGCGCGACCGCCCTCGTGCTGGATGTCGGCGCGGGAGTCCTCGTCGGGAGCGTACTCTGGGGGCTCGCTTTCGGACTCGTCCTGATGGTCGGCGGGATGATGTTCTGGATGCGGATCGTCCTCGCGATGGAACCCGACCCGAAGACGATGGCTTCGTTCGGCTTCTTCCACGTCGTCTACGGGGTCGTGTTGGGTGCGGGAATCGCGCTGCTCCCGGTGTAAGGCGTGCGCACGAACACGAACGCGGACGGTCGTCGCCCGGGATGTCTGCGCGACGACCGCCCGGTGCGCAGGTGTACCGCGGCGGCCGGCTCGGCGGTCGGTCGCGGGATAGAAGCGGCCGTTCGACGCGCCGCGTTCTGGACGGCGATCGCGTTCCCGGCGGTCTACGTCTTCGGAGCGGTCGATCCCGTCGCGGCGGCACTGCCGGTCGGCTGGCTCCCGCTCGCGATCGCGACGCACCTGCTGTTGCTGTGGGTCGGCCACGGCGCGCACCACTCAGCGTGATCGATGGCGGACGCACTCGCACTGATGACCGGGATCGACCCGCTGCCGCTGCTCTCAGTAGTGTCGGTCGATCGAGTCCTCGATCACTGGTGGGTGTTCCCCGCGTCGGTGCTGTTCTCGATGGTCGCCATCGCGGCCGGCGTCTCGGGCGCGCTCTTTTTCAGCCCGTTCTTCCTGTTGGCCGTCGGGCTCGGTCCCGCGCAGGCGGTCGGCGCGGGCCTGATGACTGAAGTGTTCGGGATGGGGAACGGTCTCCGGTCGTACGTCAAGCAGGGCGTCGTCGACTACGCGACCGCGAAGTGGCTGTTGGTCGGCGCGCTGCCGGCGATCGTGATCGGCTCGTTCGCGGCACATTACGTCCCCGACACGCTGTTGCGCGGCGGGTTCGGCGTCGGGCTGTTCGTGCTCGGCGGGTTCCTGTTGTACTCCGACTCCCCGGAAGAGACCGAACCCGGCGAGCGCGAGGGCGAGTTCCTCGAAAAGAAGAACGCGGAGTGCGGTACCACCGTCGTCACCGCCAGCGGCGGCGAGCGGTTCGTCTACCCGACCTGCTGGCGCCCGCCGGGCGTCGCGCTCGCGGCGCTCGGCGGAGCGATCACGGGATTGATCAGTGCCGGCCTCCCCGAGATCGTGACGACCCAGCTCGTGGCGCGGTGTCGGATGCCGCCGCGGGTCGCCGTCGCCACGTCGGTGTTCGTGCTCGCGATCGCCGCGGTCGCCGGGGCCGCCGTCCACGCGCTGGCCGCGACGCCCGTCTGGTACGTGGTGGTCTGGTCGATCCCAGGGGTGCTTGTCGGCGGGACGATAGGTGCCCGCGCCGGAAAGTACGTCCCGAGCGGGCTCATGGAGCGCGGGCTCGGGATCGTCTTCGGGGTCGTCGGCGGGGTCGTCCTCGTGACCACATTCGGGGTCTGAGACCGTGACCGGGTCGGCCTCCCGGAATCCCTCTCCGGCGCAATACACGGCCGCTGGAGGCCCCGGATCGCGGGTGACACGTCATCGCGTGACGAGTCGGCGTTCAGGACACACACTCCCGGGTGGGCCTCGCGGACGACCACCGTTTTTTAATCCCCGTTTCGAACGGCTACGCATGGACACGGCTACGTTCGTCGATCCGGACGGTCGCCCCGTGACGGCGGTCACAGCCGCAGAGATGCGGGCGGTCGACCGCGTTGCAGTCGAAGAGGTCGGTCTCGATCTACCCCGGATGATGGAACACGCCGGTCGAGGGCTCGCTGAGGCCGTCCTTGAGGTCCGATCGAGCAACCGGAGCGAACTCCCCGTCACGGTGCTCGCCGGCAACGGCGGGAACGGCGGCGGCGGGCTGGCGTGTGCTCGGCATCTTGCGAATCGGAACCTCTCCGTCCGAGTCGTTCTCGACCGAGCCCGGGCCGAAGTCGACGGCGTCACCGCGGAACAGCTCTCGATACTGGAAGCGATGGACGTGCCGGTCGAATGGGCCGACGGCGACTCCGGCCCCGACATCGACGCGGCGCTCGAGGGTGTCGTCATCGACGCGCTGATCGGCTACGGACTGACGGGCCAACCCCGCGGCGCCACGGCAGAACTGATCGAGGCCGTTGGCAGCGCGTCGAAAGCGACCGTTTCGCTCGACGTCCCCTCCGGCACGAACGCGACGACGGGAGAGCGGCCGGGCGTCGCGGTCGAACCGGATCTCACGGCCACGCTCGCTCTGCCGAAGACGGGGGTCGCGGCGGTCGACGGCGACCTCCTGCTCGTCGATCTCTCGATTCCCTCGACCGCGTACGATCGCCTCGGGATCGGGTACACGAATCCGTTCGGAGAGGCGTTTTCCGTGCCGCTATCGAGGACGTGACGCCCGACACGCGGTACGATCCTATTCGTTCGCCATCTCGTACGCCAGGCGGTGCGGCATCAGCGCCAGCGTCCGGACGATCGCCGCGAGGGCGACGAAGATCCCGACGAGGACGTGCGCGACGCCGCCCAGCTTCAGCCAGAGCAGCACGGACGGGAAGGAGTGGATCGCCGCGAGCTGCGAGTTGAGCGCGGTTTCTCCCGCTCTGTCGGCGCCGCCACCGGCGAGGCTCCACCCCGTGTGGGTCGCGAAGTACTCCTCCAACAGCGGGTGGAACGCAGTGATCTCGAGGAAGAGCGCGAACCCGACAAGGAGGTAACCCACGACGGCGAACGCCGCGCCGATCTTGAGCATGCGCTTGATCCCGGCCATCGTCGATTCCATCTCCGCGGTCGTGAGCGGCTGCAACGCGGCCGCCTCGGTCTCTGTCGCCATGTCACTCCCGAAGCGACACCTGACATAAGCGTTGTCTGAGGGGCGCGTGACCGGGTTACGCGTCCGTGACGCGTTCACACACCTGAATCCCGGTTCGTCGGTGAGATAGTTACGGAAGATTCGAGGCGAAAGCCTCGCCCTTCAGGGCGGGGATGAAGCCGACCAACAGTATTCAACCGCTGGCGGTGGCATAGACGGGGTTCCAACGCAGTCTTTAAGCCGCCCGACCGTGATAGTATACATAGATGGTGAAGAGTACCCGTCACGCGAAATATGAACTCTACTACCACATAGTGTTCGTGCCGAAATCGGGCGGGACCGAGGGTCCCGCTGACCTCGCGGAACAGGGTTCCGCTCAGTATCGGCGTTCGCACCTGACGGGGAAGACGAAGGAACGTCTCGAAACCATCTTCGCGGAAATCTGTGAGGACAAGGGCCTCGAACTGGCCGAGTCCGAGGTCATGTCCGACCACGTACACCTGTTCATCGGGAGTCCACCCAAGAACGCCCCGTCACTCATCGTCAACTGGATCAAGGGCATCTCGGCGCGGAAGTACAACCAACGCTACGACGACCGCGTGAAGTGGACTCGTTCGTACTACGTCGGAACAGCGGGGAGCGCCTCGAAGGGCGCTGTCGAACAGTACATCACTGAACAAGGGGGTGAGGACTCATGAAGCGCGTCAACACCTTCGAGGTCGTCCCCCAGACTGAGAACGACAGAGAGTGCCTCCTACGGCTACTCGACGCTTCCGCCTCTCTGTGGAACGAACTCACCTATGAACGCCGTCAGAACTACTTCGATGACGGCGACGTGTGGGACACTTCCGAGTACCGTGGACAGTACAACGGTGTCGTCGGAAGCGCGACCGTTCAACAGGTCACGCGCAAGAACAGCGAAGCGTGGCGATCGTTCTTTGCCCTCAAAGAGAACGGCGAGTACGCCAACCCACCGTCGTACTGGGGCAACGAGGAGGACGGACGCGAACTCCGCACCTACATTCGGTGTAACCAGTACACGATTGAGTGGGGGAAGCGTAGCCGTCTCGAAATTCCTGTTGGGCAAGAACTGAAAGACAAATACGGACTCGGCTACCACGAACGACTTCGCCTCGAAGTCCGAGGCAACCCGAAGTGGGACGGCAAACAGGGTCGTCTGGAACTTGAGTACGACGAGCTGAGCGACACGTTCAGGGCTTTCCAACCAGTCACCGTCCCTGATTCTCGACTGGATTCACCACTGGCTTCGGAAAAAGCCGCCCTCGACGTTGGCGCGAACAATCTCGTCGCCTGCTCCACGACCACTAGGAGCCAGTACCTCTACGACGGACGGGAGTTGTTCGGACGGTTCCGCGAGACGACCGACGAGATCGCCCGCTTACAGTCGAAACTCCGAGAGGGACGCCACAGTTCCAAGCGGATTCGACGGCTGTACCGACAGCGGACGAAACGCCGTGACCACGCACAGAACGCGCTGGTGTGCGATCTCGTTGAACGGCTGTACGACGAGGGCGTGGCGACGGTGTACGTAGGCGACTTGACCGACGTGCTGGAAACACACTGGTCGGTCAGGGTGAACGAGAAGACGCACAACTTCTGGGCGTTCAAGAAGTTCATCCACCGTCTCGCGTGCGTCTGTGAAGAGTACGGCATCTCTCTCGAAGTTGAGTCGGAAGCGTGGACGAGTCAGACATGTCCCGAGTGTGGTGACCACGAGGAGACGGTTCGCAACGAGGATACGCTGACGTGTCCGTGTGGCTTCGAAGGTCACGCCGACCTCACGGCGTCAGAGACGTTCCTTCGAGAACACAGCGATTGCGAAATCAGGCCGATGGCACGGCCCGTGCGATTCGAGTGGGACGACCACGACTGGTCGGGGAAACCACACCCTCAGGAAAGTCCCAAAGAAGTGCGCACAAACCCGCAAGTTGCCTCCGTGGGCCGGTAGCCGAACCCCCAACGGAGGAATCCTCGCGCTTTAGCGCGGGGAGGATGTCAACGTCTGAAACAGCTGTTGGTTAACGAGTGGGGATATATGGCTCTGTTGAAATCCTCTTCTTCAAACATATTATTGCCTGAAACAGCCGGTCAATGAGAACTGCGTATTGATCGTCGTTCAGTGGTGCAAGTTCCGTGATGGTTCTGTAATCGTCACACTTTCGTTCAGTGCTGTTCTAATCCAATTCCGCAACTTGCGTATGCACCGGCGGAGATTCTGTATTGCAGCAGGTGGGGGACTCCTCGGAACGTCAGGATGCCTAGAGGCCGGTTTCGAGCAGGGACTTCATTTAGGTGGTGTTGTATTAGCCAACCAGCGAGCAGGCGACATTGTGGTTCAACTTCGGATACAACAGGGAGACACAACGGTCGTCGATAGTGAATATTCACTAGAACCATCTGATAGCTCTGAATCTGGTATCACTATAGACAGCGCGTGGAGCGCTCGTGTAGATCAATACACCGTCACAGTAGGTCTTGACGATGGGATGACAGATTCATTTGTTTACACAGACGATCAGAGTCACGGGGACTGCACGGTGGCATATATCGGAATACGGCCTTCTACTTTTCACTTCTCTGCTCACGAAACTCCTGACGAGACATTCTGCTCTACAACCAGTGATTGAGAGATGAATCCTCTGTACTGACCGCGACTGGGTCAGAATATATCACTTGCTGAGGATTTCAACAGAGCCGGATATATTGAACTAGTCTTGAGTGACTGTGTCAGTTGGTCGCTCCGTCGCAGGTGCGGGCGGCTCGTGTGTCCCAAAGTCTGGGTGCGTCTCTTCCATCCAGACGTACACGATGGCGCCGGAGATGAACATGAGAAGTGCAGTCATGTAGAATGCGGCTTCGGCGCTGACGAGCTCCATCGAAAGTCCGATCAGGATTGCACCGACTGCGTAGCCGGAGTCACGCCACATTCGATAGACACCCATACCCGCTGACCGCCACGTCGGGTGAGCGGCGTCGCTCGGCACAGTCATCAGGTTCGGATACAGTAATGCCATACCCAAACCGGAGACAGCGGCCAAGACGGCCCACGCGAAATACCCCTCGACGAGCACCATTCCGAGGACGCCGGCCCCTGCGAGGAACATCCCCCAGATCACGGGCGGTCGGCGGCCGATACGGTCAGCGAGCCCACCGGTCGCAATCTGGAGGAAGTACATCGCGCTGTGGACGCCGACGACGACACCGACAGCCGCAATACCGAGGCCTTGGCTCACCAGATACAGCGGGACGGCGATCCAGAACAGCGTGTCCACGAAGTTCTCGATATGGCCGGCCTGAGCCGCAGCGAACAGCGTTCTGTCGCCGTAGGTCGCTCGCTTTACCACCTCGTTGAACGGCAAGTTCGCGTCGCGGTGGTCGTCGTCACCTTCGGCCTGGGCGTACTGGACGGTCTCTTTGATCAGGAAGATCGAGATGAGGAACGCCAGCACGACGACTATTGCGAGGAAGTAGAACGGTTCGGGCCGAAGGCTCCACTGCCCGGCGATGACGCCAGTGAGCCACGCACCGACAGCGACGCCGGTGTATCCGAACGATTCATCGATGCCGACTGCGAGACCGCGCTGGTCGGATCCTGCGAGATCGATCTTCGCGTTGATCGCCATACTCCACGTCAACGCTTGGTTGATACCCAGCAGGATGTTGCCGACCGTGATCCACCCCCAACTCGGAGCGAAGATGAGGATGACCGGTAGGGGGAGTGCCGTCGCCCATCCGGCGACGAGAACTGGCTTCCGGCCGTACTCCTCGCCCCATTTGCCGGCGTAGAGATTGAGGATCGACTTCACGATCCCGAACGAGACGACGAACGAACCGATAACGAGGAACGACGTGACGCCGAGGACGTCCTCTCCCAGAACGGGGACGACGGTCCGTTCGGACCCGATGGTCAATCCGGTGGCGAACACGAGCAGGACGTGTAGCGAGAACTGCCCGAGGTGCTCGCGGATTCCCTGTTTGATTTCAGTACCCGTACTCATGTTTATTCGGCAGCACAGTTGTTGGGACCCAGCTCCAGTTCAGCTAACTCGTCGGTAGGAACCGACTCTCGACCGACGTTCGTTCGCTTGACACGCTCGAAGTTCGGGGGATGGTCCGGGATATCCGACGCGAGTTCTTCGACGAACTCGTCGCGGTCGCGGCCGAGGTCCGTGTTCCGTTCTTTGACCTCAGCGAGGGTCGCAGTCACCGGCGGTTCAGGCGAGCCGGGATCGTGTGCAGGCAGCACAACCGCATCGTCTGGCCTGTTCAGCAGCCGCTGAAGGCTCTCGTAAAGCGTCGCAGCGTTCTGTTCGACGTCGGCGTCTTCGATACCGGCTTCGACGCCGAGTTCGACACGCCCGACGCTCTCGTGGAAGAGCGTATCGCCCGTGATCAACGCCGCACCGTCGATATCGAACGAGACGCTCCCTTCGCTGTGTCCCGGTGTGTGAATGACCGCGATATCGAGACTGCCGGCCGTGACAGTTTGTCCATCTTCAACCGGCGTCGCATCGATGGCAAGCGCATCCTTCGGGTGGAGATAGTACGGGACGCCGTGACGATCTGCGAGTTCCGCGGCACCCGAGACGTGGTCCGCGTGTGCGTGGGTGTCGAAGACACCGATGAGGTCGGCGTCGTACTCGTCCAGAATCACGTCGTATTCGTCGAGATAGTGTGACGGGTCGAACACTACGGCTTCGCCGTTAGAGATGAGGACGTGTGAGAGGCAGCCTTTCCCCGGGCGTGCAACCTGAATGAGCGTGCCATCGAGATCGACCGGAACCGTCGCCTGCCGGTGTACGCGGCTCCAACCGTTCAGTCCGTCCGTGAGCGTCACCGCGTCGTAGTCCAGTTCTCGGAGCACTTGCGTCGCGGTCTCCGAGACGACACCTGCGGCACAGACGGTAACAATCTCCTCTTCACGGGGGAGGTCCGATAGGTGTTCTTTGGCTTGTTCAGGGTTGTCGGTTAATTCGTCGTAGACATCGACGTTGACACTACCCGGAATATGCCACTCCTCGAAGTCTTCTCGATGGCGAATATCGAGGACGAGTGGCTTGCCGTCGCCATGTCGCAACTGCTCGCTGAGTTTTTCCGGCGAGATATCTTGCATCGGTGTTTGTAGATAGGATTATATTCGCATATGAGTACTGCCGGACATGACCGGCACTGTTAATCGTAACCCGTTCAAAATACGTAGTATGAGCTTGTACGAGGCCTCGATTCGCGTTAAACACGAGTGTCCGTACCGGGAGATCTCGGAACGACATCCGGACTTGACCATCCGTGAGTGGCCGCTGAGCGACTGCCAAGTGCTGGAGATCACGTCAGAGACGACCCCGACCGACGGGCTGCGTGACGATATCGACCACCTCGGAACCGTTCTACACGAATCGAAAGATGACGACGGGTATCACGTTGTCACACAGTCGTGTCTCTGTTCACTCGAACGGTCCATCATCGACCGCTTCGAGAAACACAACTGTCTGTATCAGTCGCCGACGATCTACCGCCAAGGCTGGGAACACTACACCGTAGTAGCATTCGACGGTGAAGACGTCCGGGAGTTACTCGGTGATCTGAGATCCGACAGAGAGATCGAACTGCTCTCGAAGACCTCGATTTCGGAGACGCAGATCCCCCACAGCATGCTGGCTCCGGCGAGTGAACTGTTCGAGGACCTCACTGCCCGACAGCTTGCGGCACTCCAGTTAGCACTGGAAAGTGGGTACTACGAGCAACCGCGGGGGACCTCGCTTCGAGATCTGGCCGATCAGACGGCCGTCGCTCGTTCGACGTACGAAGAACACCTCCGGAAAGCGGAGAACAAACTCCTCACGAACGCGGGACAGTTCCTACGACTGGTTACCGCGACATCCACCGACGACCCGCTACAAGTAGAGAAGACCCGACGAACCGAACGAACCGCCGACTAATCTGTCATCAGTTCGCCAGGCAATAAGTTATTTATTCAATAGCAATCGCCCAATGAGATGAGCGACGTCCGGAGTTTCGTTCGATTCTGTGAGACCGAGTTTGGGACTGCGGTCATGGATCGAGAGGCCGCCTATATCAGACAGCACGTCACCGAAGATGACCGGATTCTGAACGTTGGATGCGGCATCGGGTCACTCGAAGAGCGCCTTTTAAACTACGAAATAATCGGTTTAGATCGCTCGGAGGATATGGTTCAAGCAGCCCGGGACCGAGTTGCTGCACCGATTGTTCTCGGTGATGCGACCGCACTTCCCATTGCAACGGCGTCGGTCGGTACTGTCGTCTTCGTTTCAACGCTCGAATTCATTCCCGAGGTCGATTCAGCGCTTGCCGAGGCGACCCGCGTCCTCGCTTCCGAGGGAGCCCTAGTTGCACTGGTGTTGAACACGCGCTCCGAGTACGTGCAATCGAACCTGCAGCGAGAGGGGTCCTATTTACCGCGGATGATCCACCGAGGTTCTGAGACGCTGACCCAAACGATATTGGAACACGTCGATGGCGAGCAGGGGTTCTTTTTGCGTATCTCCGACGAGGAAGTCTTCGAGAGCTCTGATCCGACGACTGCCGCCATCTCGGCGATAGTCGGGACCCCAACCGGCTGACCACAATATCCTTGTCTGGCCCCGCGAACACGAAAGACATGACCGACTCGCCCGGTTCAGGTTCTTCTCCGCTTTTCGACGCGAAAGAATTCGACGAACCGTCCGTTTTCACACCAGAAGCGCTGCTGGAGAACGCCCGACGGCAAAAAGACCTCCCGGAACGCTCCGTGCCCGATATCTGTCTCCTCGATCCGGACGGTGATATCGTGCGCCACCTGAAGGCCACCGGAGAAGCGGACAAAGTCGAAACGTGGCCCGGCTACCACACTGATCTCTATCGGTTCGAACGGAACGGTAAGGTGTTCGGTATCGTGGGATGCGCTGTTGGGGCATCGTTCGCCGTTCTCGTTGCGGAGCAACTGTTCGCCGCTGGCTGTCGATTTCTCGTTAGCGTAACCTCTTCGGGGCAGATTGTGCTGAAGGATGATCCACCGTACTTCGTTCTCATTGAGCGTGCGCTCCGCGACGAAGGAACGAGCCACCACTACCGTTCGACCAGCCGTTATGCGACTCTCGGTGACGAGCTCAGCGCTCCGGTCGAAGAAGCGTGCAAAACTGTGTCACGTCCTGTGTACACGGGAACGACGTGGACGACGGATGCGCCGTTTCGGGAAACGGAGACTGCGATTGAACGTGCTAGATCAGAAGGAGTTCTTGCCGTCGAAATGGAGGCAGCGGCGCTGTACACGTTCGCCGAGGTTCGAGAGTTGCCAGTCGTTTGCGTCGCTCATGTAACCAATCAGATGGGACAGACCGAGGACGATTTCGAGAAGGGGGAAGCAGCTGGAAGTCAAGATGCGTTAGAGGTGATTGATGCAGCCGCTGCCGCCTGGCAGTCTCTCAATTGAGTAGAAATTCATCAGACGGAGAGGCGGTTACTGACACGAAGTTAGTGGAGCAGCACTGTACGTTGATACGTGTGTTCCCTGTACTGAGCGACTGTTGGTGAAAAACAATCGGCTGCTGAGTATTTCAACAGAGCGGTCGCAGTTCTTCGCCTCCCAGTCGAGAAAACCCCAGCAAGAACGCGAGACCCTGTCGGGAATTGCTAACTTTCCTGTACGAGGAGGAAGTAGCCAAAACGATGCGGGTTCGTGGCCGGCCGTTCTCGTTCTGGCCCCTGTTACGGAGAATCAAGGAGAAAGCCTCGCGCTTCAGCGCGCGGATGAATCCGACAATTCTCTACAGTAACCAGGAACTTCTGGTCGGGTGGTTCAAGTGAGTGATTCTCGTACTACTCGGTAGCCGAGGCGGTCTACCCGCCCATCTAATCGGACAATATCGGGATGGCCCGAACCCACACAGAAAGCACCCTTTCTGTTGTGGATTTCAGGGTGCAGTAAGAAGTACCTCTGAATCCCAAGTCGGGATAGGAGTAACGGTTGATTGACACAGCCAGTAGCCGTCACCGAGACAGCTACAAACAGTAAACACCCCAACCCAGCGGTACGGTGCCGTGGGAATCTTCGCCCTTCAGGGCGGAGAGGATGTCAAGGGCTGAGAATACATCGGGTCCGAACTGATATGCGAAGACGCGTCGACGCCCGCCGCGATCCGATGTCCGCCAGACCGTCTCAGCGCTCCCCGTCCTCACTCCAGCGCCGCCCGAATCGTGTCGGCTCCCGTGACGCCGACGAACCGCTCGATCTCCTCGCCGTCGCGGTAGACCGCGACCGTGGGGATCGACCGGACGCCCGCCTCCGCGGCGAGTCCGTTGTGTTCGTCGGTGTCGACGCCGAGGATCGGCGCGTCGATCATGCCGGACAGCTCCTCGAGGATGGGCGTCTGCTGTTTACACGGACCGCACCAGTCCGCGAAGTAGTCGACGACGACTTGATCGTTCTCTGCGACCGCCTCATGGAACGACTCCGCGCTCTCCACGTCGACAATACCGTCTGTCTTCGCACCGCCGCCGGAAGCCGCGTCAGATGACATATCGGATCGGAGGGCCTACGCCTTCATATCGCTTCCCGAACCACGAGGTAAACGGGTTACCATCGGCTCACCGGCGAAGAGTCGAACATGATCATACCGAATGGTAACGCAAGTACATTATCGCCTCGGTCTTATCAACGCACCAATCGTTCACCGACCATGCCAGTCGAGTCGAACGCGCCGTCGGTACCGAGTGACAAGGACGCGATTCTCAGCGCGCCGCGCGACGACGGTGCGAACGTCCTCTTGACCGCGAACAGATACGACGATCCTCAGCGCGACCGTCACGGCGCAATTATCGAGGAGACGTCGGCGTTTCGGTCAGACATCGAGTTATTCTACGATCTCCACACACTCGCGTGGAACGCCGACGAGGAACACACGCTGGACGCCCGCGACGACGCCGTTGAGAGCGACGTCTCGTACGCGTCGAGCGAGGTCCCGGAGATAACCCTCGAGAACCGCTTCGACGAGGACGGATCGACCGGGACCCTCACGCAGCGCGTCGTCGCGAGCGTGGACACTTGCGGCCTGCTGATCGAGACAGACGTGGCGTTCGAGACGGTCGCGGAGCGGACCTTCTACACCGTCGCCGACCTCGGAATCCACGGCCACGACCACGAGGACCCCAACGCGGTTCAGGAGGCGTTCGTCACTGAGCGCGACGGCGCGGAGCTAGTGGTCGCGACCGACGGCGACCGGTGGGTGGCGATAGCACAGGACCGCGACGGGGACCGCGAGTTCGACGGGCGCCGGATCGGCCACACCGGCGTCGCGGAGGGCCCGGACCGGAGCGCGTGGGCGGATATCTACGAGAGGAACCACGGATTCATCGACGACACCGACCGGGCCGAGGGGAACCTCGACGTGGGCGTCGGGCTGTACGTCGGCGAGACCGACGCTGCGTCGTGGCTCACTGGGGTGGGATTCGGGTACGGCGAGGAGGCGGCGGTCGAGCACGCGCTCCGGCTCCTCGACCGCGGTTACGAGTCGGAGCGGGAGTCGTTCGCGGCGGCGTGGGAAGACTGGCACGAGACGGTCTCGGACGGGCCGACAGACGACCCCGATGTCAACGACCTGTACGAGCGATCGCTGACGGCGATGAAGTGCGCGCAGGACGGCTGCTGTGGCGTCATCGCCGGCGCGTTCAAGCCGAGCGATATGACGTACAAGTTCATCTGGCCCCGCGATCAGGTTATCATCACGCAGGCGCTGGTCGCGGCCGGGGCCGAACGCGAGGCGCGACTCGCGCTCCGGTGGTTCGACGAGAACCAGATCACCGGCGACGTCGTCGACGACCGCGGCATCGACCGGCACGGGACGTGGTGGCAGAACTACTTCGTCACCGGCGAGGCCCACTGGCGGGCGCTCCAACTCGACCAAATCGGTGGGCCGATATACGCCCACTGGCTCGTTTGGCGGGAGACGGGCGACGACGACCTCCTCGACGAGCACTACGACATGTCCCGGCGCGCCGCCGAGTTCCTCCTCTCGTACGACAACGGCTACGGCTTCCCGGAGAAACACCAGGACCCGTGGGAGGAGATCTGGGGCCACAGCACCGAGGGCACCGCCGCGGCGATCGCCGGACTGCGCTCGATGGGGGAGCTCGCCGACGCGCACGGGGACGAGGCGTTCGCCGAGGAGTGCCGTGAGCGGGCGGCGGTGTGGGCGGATAGCTTCGAGAAGTACTGTTTCAAGTCCACGCCGTACGGCGACGCCCTCGTCACGGCGGACAGCCCGGAGACACCGGCCGATCCGCCGGCCGACGCCCGGCCGGACGCGGCGTCGTTCATGGCCGTCTGGCCGTGGAACGTCGCCGACGCCGAGAGCGACGCCGTCACAGCGACCCTCGACGCCGCCGCCGACGAGGCGTGGGTCGCCGGCGACTCGCCCTGTCTCGGGCGGTACCCCGGCGACCGCTACACGCCCACGGGGACCGTCGAAGACGGCGGCTGGCCGCTCTGCGAGGCGTACGCCGACGTCGCAAGGCGGCTCGGCGGGAGCGGCTCGGACGCCGTCGCGGACCACGTGTTCGAGGACGTCCACGAGTGGACGACGACGGCCGGGCTCCTCCCGGAGCGCGTCGACGGAGGCGGTCGGGTCCGCTGGAACTCGAACCTCCAGTGGAGCCAGGCGACGTACCTGCTACTCGTCGAACACCACGTCCGCGACGAGGCGTTCGGGCTCGCGCCAGACGGCGGGACCGACTGACCGGCGTGCGGGAAGGCTCTCCGGCGACGCCCGCCGCGACGAAGAAGTCGTGTCGATCGGCGAACCACCTGGAAACTGCGCGACCGGCGGGAGTAGACAAGGGTTAACACGACCGGTCCGAACCGTACCGAACGATGTCAGACTCCAGTCCGATTCCGACGGAGAGTGAGGGCCGGTGAAGGTCGCGGTGTACGGGGCGGGCGGCGTCGGCGCGTACTTCGGCGGTCGTCTCGCTCGGGCCGGCGCCGACGTCCACCTCATCGCGCGAGGCGACCATCTCGACGCGCTCCGCCGCAACGGCCTTCGCGTCGAAAGCGTCGACGGGGACTTCTCGGCGGATCTCCCCGCGACCGACGACCCGGCCGACGTCGGCCGCTGCGACGTCGTGCTGTTCACGGTCAAATCATTCGACACCGAGGCGGCGGCCCGTGAGCTTGGGCCACTTCTCGGTGACGACACCGCCGTCGTCTCGCTGCAGAACGGCCTCGACAACGAGGAGACGCTCGCCGCCGAGATCGGCCGGGAGCACGTCATGGGCGGTGTCGCCTACATCTTCTCGACGATCGCGGAGCCGGGCGTCGTCGAACACACCGGCGGTCCGACTAGCTTCACCTTCGGCGAACTGGACGGCGCGCACAGCGACCGGGCCGAGCGGTTCTTGGAGCGGTGCGACCGCGCCGACGGAATGGAGGCCGAGCTGTCCGACGCCATACGGACCGATCTCTGGGAGAAGGCCGCGTTCATCTGCGCCCAGGCCGGGATGACCGCGGCGGTGCGCCTCCCGCTCGGCGAGATACGGAGCCACGAGGAATCCCGGGAGATGTACCGACGGATCGTTCAGGAGGCGTGTCGGGTCGGCCGGGCCGCCGGGATCGAGCTCCCGGAAGGGACCGTCGACCGGTGGATGGAGTTCGCCGAGGGCCTCGGCGCGGACTCGTACTCGTCGCTCCACTACGACATGACGCACGACAAGCCGATGGAGCTCGAAGCCCTCCACGGCGCGGTCGTCCGGCGGGGTCGAGAGCACGGCGTCGCCGTCCCGATGAACGAGGCCGTCTACGCGGTTCTGCAACCGTGGGCGCAGCGAAACCAGTCGAGCAAATCCGACGACTCCTGACTGCTGTGAAAACTGCGCTACTCTGACACAACCGCGTTGAGCGCGGCCGACCGCCAGCGGTCGACCGCCCGCGCGACGACGTCGTCGCTCGATCCGACGGCGGAGTACTGGTAGACGTGCCCGCCCGCATCGAGTAGGCGACGGTTCCGCGTCACCAGTCCCGCCTCTCGGAGCCGGTTCAGCGACCGGTTCACGTTGCTACGGTCGCGGTCGAGGTCGTCGGCGAGCTCCCGGGTGGTGGATCCCGGCGACTCGGCGACCGCGTCGTACGTCCGGACGTCGTGGCCGCCGAGCCCGAACACGGTGCGGAGCACCTCCTCGCGGGAGGGCTCCTCCACTGCGAGCCCGTCGTCCCGGTCCGACCGGCCACCGGTCCCGCGCGTCGCGAGAGCGTCTGCGGTCGCGCTGCCGCCGCGGTCGGAGCGACTACTCATCGGCGACCTCCTCCCCGCCGGGGCGACCCGGGAGACGCGGGCCGGCCGGCTCCCGCGGACGGTCGACTACATCGCCGGCGAGATGCTCGCGACCCCACCTGAGCATCGGATCGAGGACCGACTCTAGTTCCCGCCCGCGGCGGGTCAGGGTGTACCGGACCCGGACCGGCTTCTCGCTGACGACCTCTCGGTCGACGAGTCCCTCTGATTCGAGCGTCGAGAGGCTGTCCGAGAGCATCTTGTTCGACACGTCGTCGATCGCCGCCCCGAGCTCGCTGAACGTGTGCGGCTCCCCGTTCAGCAGTTGGGTGAGGATGACCGGATGCCACTTGTGACCCAAGACGTCGGCGACCTCGATGAGGAGGCGCTGCGTGCGCTCGTGTGAGCCGTCGAGACGGGATATCGGGATCGGTTCGGTGCTCATGGTTCTGGGGTCACTCCCCAGTAGTATGGTCACCCACGCTACGTGTCTCGGTGGAGGGGTACCGAGACACATAGGGTCCCGGGTCACTCCGTCACTCTCGCTCGTCGTCGACGAACGACGAGACGAGGGTGTGCTCCGCCGCGCGCAGGTGCTGGTGCAGCGTCGCCGAGGCGATACCGAGGCTCTCGGCAACCTCTTCGGCCGTGTGCCTACGGGGCCAGTCGTAGTATCCCTCCTCGTAGGCCGTCTCCAGTACCGACCGCTGCCTGTCGGTGAGGCCCGCCGCGCCGTCTATCGGGACCGGGAGGTCCGCCCTGCGGGTCGGGGTCTGGCGCTTGGCGACCAGTTCGACGCCGTCCCAGTGCTCCGAGAGCGTGTCGAGTACGCGCGTAACGTCCTCGTCGCTCGGGACCTCGGCCATCAGTCTCGTGTCGCCGTCGCTCGCGTGTAACGACACCAGACTGAACCCGGCCTCGGCAAGCAGCCCCGGTGGGGCGCCCGCCACCGTGATCTCGACGACGCACGTCGCGCCGCGACGCTCGACGAGGCGACACTCTCGGACCGCGGGGTAGTCGTCGAGAAACGCGCGGATCTCGGCGAAGTCGCCGTGGGTGATCCGCGTCTCGTAGGCGTGGGCGTCGCCCGCGTCGGTGACGCTCCCGAGGTGATCACACCGGCAGTCGAACGCCGCTGAGAGATCCCCAAGCGGGCTTTCGAAGGAGAACTCCAGTTCGACGGAGTCGCTCTCGATCAGCGTGTTCCGGCGCCGGTCGGCGATGATCGCGAACCCGAGCGTCTCACCGAGCAGTTCGAGGCCGCTCTGCGTCGCCTCGGCGAACCCGCTCTCTTCGGCCCCGGCCACGGCGAGCACGCCGAAGCGTTGGCGGCCGCAGGCGACGGGGACCGCCGCGGCGATGGACTCGTCGTCCGCGACCGACTCGGCTTCGTCACGGCTCTCGGACTCGAAGCGTCGGCGCTCGACGACCGCGGTGTCAGCGTCGTGTGCCTTCCGGACCAGTCGGCGCGCGAACGGCGACGTGAGGAACGACTCCTCGTCGGTCTCGCTGAACGAGCCCGTCGCGACCGCACTGGAGTCGATCGTCACGGCGTCGGCGTCGTCTCTCGTCTCCACGGTCGCGATCCACGCCGCCTCGTACAGCGACGAGCCGGCGAGTTCGTCACAGACCGACTGCCTGACCGCCGCACCGCTGGTCGCTCGCAGGACCGAGCGAATGACCTCGGTGACGAGGGTGTTGAATCGGTCCGCCGCCGCCAACTCCTCGCGGCGGCGCTCCAGTTCGCTCCGCCGGGTCCGGAGTCGTTCCTCGCGCTCCGCACGGGTGAACGCCGAACGAACGACGCCGGCGAACAGCTCGATCAGCCGGACGTCGACCGCGGTCAGCGGCTCCTCGCGGTCAAAGGCACTGAGGACGCCGAACTCGCCGAGCGGCACGTGGACTTCGGCCCGACACGGGTCGTCCGTGTACGCCTCGTCGGTCGGCGACTCGTTCCGGACGGTCTCCCCGCTCCGGTACGCCGCGCCGGCGTTCGACGATTTGAGGTCGTACGCGAGCGCCGACTCGACGAGCTCCGCGGCCGCGTCCGACGTGACCGTCCGAACCAGCTCGTTGGCGCCGGCGTCGTACAGCCTGACGCAGGCGATTTCGTGGCCGAGGATATCGACGACGGTCCGGATCGCGATCCGGCTCACGTCGTCGCGGTCGGTCGCGGCGAGGAGGTCGCGGCTCGCCTCCGTCAACCCCGTGAGCCGGCGTTCCCGGCGACGCTCCTCGCTCACGTCGCGAGCGACGCAGACGAACTCGCCGTCCTCCAGTCCAGTCACCGACGCTCGGACGGGCACGTCGTCGCCGTCTTGCCGCGGAACTGTTAATTCTCCCCGCCACTCGCCCGACTCGAGGACTGCGGGTCGGCAGTCGAGTTCGAATCGGTCCGGATTCGCGTACAGCCCGCCCCACGTCGCGCCAACCATAGCGTCCGGGTCGTCGTACCCGAACAGCGAGGCGTACGCCGCGTTCGCGTGGACGACCGCGCCCTCGCCGTCGAGCACGGCGATCCCGTCGTCGGCCGCGGCCATCGCCGCCGACCGGCGGCGTAGCTCCCGCTCGCGCTTCGTACGCGCCGACGCGTCCCGCAGGATCGCGAGTATCCGGTCGTCTCCATCGAACCGGACGGTCGTCGCGGTGACGTCGACGGGGACGACTTCGCCGTCCCGCGTGTGACACGACAGCTCCGCGGTGAACCCGCTTCCGCTGTCACGGACGCGTTCGACGAACTCCTCGAACACCTCGTAGTCGTGCGGATGGATGTCCGGCGGTCCGAGTGCGAGGAGACGCTCCCGATCGTATCCGAGCAGTTCGCAGGCCCGGTCGTTACAGCGGAGGATGCGGTTCGCCTCGGCGTCGATGACGAGGACCGCGTCTGGGGTGTGCTCGAACAGGCGCTCGAAGACGGTGGCTTCGTCGCCCGACGTGGTACCGGATTCGGAGGTCCTCGTCATGGCGTCGGAGCGCGCCGGGACGCGAGGCGTGAGTGGATCATTCGAACGTCTCTCGTCTGATTCGTTCGGTGCGCTCGCTTAAGAAACCAGCCGCACGAGAGAGTCGCCGCTCCGATGGGACGGGGGACCTGCCCCTCGTCCACAACGGGGTCGGTCCGGCCTCACGACATCGTGAGCAGTTCGTATCCGTCGTCGACGAGGGCCGCGACGTCCGGTCCGTGTTCTTCTCCAGCCGTTCCGAGAAGAGGAATGCCCTCCGTTCGACAGCCCGACGTCGCATTGAACGCGGCCGCGCAGAACGCGCAGGCGGCGACCTCGATATCGCCGGCCACCGCCCGGTCGAGGTTGTCGCGAAGCGGGTGGTCGGCTCGGGTCGCCAGTTCGCCCGGCCATCGGGTCGCCCGGCCGTCGAGGTACACCCGCACGTCGTGGCCGTCGTCGGCGAGCCGGAGCGCGTACTCTACCCCGTTAAGCGCGCTCCCGGTCCTGTCGGGACCGGCACTGAGCAACACCGCGTACTTTCCCATACGGCCCCGCAGGTGCAGTCAATATAAACGCTATCGGGGGACTCAGTTACCTCGTTACGACCCAGTTACCGGCGAGGAGAGGGCCGGAGACCGAGACATACCGCCCCAACCAGCGCGGCGTCAGTCGTCGGCCGCCGACGGCGCGTCACTGCGTTGCCCCTCGGCCGACGGTATGTCGCCCCGGTCACGGGTCCGGAACGTCGCGAGCGACTCGCGGAGGCGGGTCGTCCGATCCGCTAGGCCCTCCACCTTCTCGGAGACGCGGTCCGAGGAGCCGGCCTGCTCCTCGGCGGCGGCCGCGACCGACGAGGCGTTCGTCGAGGTCCGCTGGCTGATCTCGGCGACGTCGTCCACCGACGTCGTCACGTCGTTGACCGCACGGGCTTGCTCGTCCATCGCGTCGGAGATCTCCTTGACCCCGTCGTCCGCCTCGGTGATTCGGTCGTCGATGTCGGCGAGCGCGGCTTCCGCCGCCTCCACAGTGTCGACGCCGGCGTCGATCCGCTCCCGGATCGCCGCCATCTCCGTCACGCTCTCGTCGGTCCGCTCTTCGAGCTCCGCGATGAGCGACTCGACCTCCGCGGCGGCCTCGCTCGTCTCCTCTGCGAGGCTCTTCACCTCCTCCGCGACGACGCCGAACCCGGGGCCCGCCTCGCCGGCCCGCGCCGCCTCGATCGAGGCGTTCAACGCCAGCAGGTTCGTTTGGTCGGCGATCTCCGTGATCGTATCGACGATGACGCCGATGCGCTCCATCCCGTCTTCGAGCTGGCTGACGGCCTCCGTCGCGGAGCGGGAGCGGTCCTCGACGGCGTGGAGTTCCTCGACGGCGCGCCGCGTCGCCGACCGACCCTCGTCGCTGAGTTCGGTCGCCCGGTCCGACGTCGCCGCGACCTGTTCGGCCGAAACGGCGACTTCCTCGGTCGTCGAGGACATCGTCTCCATCTCGCCGGCGATCTCGACGAGCCGATCGTTCTGCTTCTCCGCGCCGGCGGATATCTCGTCAATCGACCCGCTCGTCTCGCGGGCGGCCGCGGCGACCTCCTCCGCGCTCGTCGTCATCGCGTCGCTCGCGTCCGCCACTTCGCCGGCGAAGCGGCGCACGTCGGAGACGGTGGTCTCGAGCTCCGACAGCGCCTCGTTGAACGCGTCCGCGATCTCGCGGAGCGCCTCCGGGTCGTCGCGTTCGACCGAGAGCCGGGCGGTCAGGTCGCCGTCCGCGGCCTCTCCCATCGTCCCCGCGAAGGCCTCGGCGCGGGTTTCCAGGGCGTCGGCGAACCGCTCCGTCTCGCGTTTCGCCTCGCGGGCGCGCTCGCGCTCCGCTTCCACGTCCTCGATCCGGGATCTGAGCGCGGTTCGCATCGCGCCGAACGACTCGTAGAGCCGGCCGATCTCGTCGTCCGTCTTCGGTTCGAGGTCGACGTCGAGGTCGCCGTGTTCAAGCGCCTCCGCCCGTCGACCGAGTTCGTCGAGTTCGCGGATCGTCGGGCGGGCGAGTCCCACCCCGACGGCTCCGAGACCGACGACGGCGACGGCGATGATCAGGAGGATGTTCCGGGTTACGGCCGCGTGCGCGGCCGGGTCGACGACCCCGGCCGTCTGCCGGATCGTAAACAGGCCCGTCACAGCGATCGCGGCGATGACGAAGGCGATCGAGAGGCCGAACTTGACGAGTCGGTTCTGTTCCACCACGGCGGGGACGAGTCTGCTTCGAACCGCTCCGCGGCGGCTTTGATCCGACGTCACGCACCCCACCTCCACCGACGGTCAAGCGGGACGCAACCTGTGATCTGTCGCGAGTCCATGTGGGTGGCTGTGACGGTCTTCGATTTAATTCGTCGGTGCCGGTTATCAATCACGGGTCTCACGCGTAACGCGGACGTAACGGGATTTCTTGCGGCTCACGTAGGCGTTTGTCTCGCGAGCCGTTACTTCCGTCTGCCCGAGTCGAACGCCCTCGCGACGGGGGTTTATTCGTCGCGGCCGACGAGCGGGGATCGCATGATCGTGTTACACGCAGTCTTCCCGCTGGACCCGGACAAGCGCGCCGAGGCGCTCGAACTGATCGCCGACCTCGCAGAGCAGTCCCGCGCCGAGCCGGGCGTGATCGACTACCGACCGGCGACGGACGTGGACGATCCGAACGTCGTCCGGTTCTTCGAACGGTACGAGGACGAGGCCGCGTTCGAGGCGCACTCGGAGACGGACCACTTCCGAGAGTTCGAGGCGGCGCTGCCAGACCTGCTCGCCGGCGAGCCGGAGGTCACACGGTTCGAGGTCGACTCGGCGACCGAGATGGAACTGTGAGGCGAGCGTAGCCGGTTACTCGTCGCCGGACGAATTATCGACCCGTCGCCTCATCCGTTCGATCGTTCAGCTCGTTCGCCTGACTGATCGCGTCGATCACGTCTCGAGCGATGTCGTCGAGGTTGTCCGCGTACGCCTGCGTCGTCTCGGTCACTTGGTCGACGTTCTCCGACGTCCGAACCGCGCTGTCGGCGATCCCGTCGAGGTCGTCAACCGCGTCCGTGATCGACGCCGCCGCGGTGTCGGTACGCGTGTCGACCGTTTCGATCTGATCTATCGTCTCGTCTGCGGTCGATCGCACCTCCTCAACGGTCGCCTCGATCTCCGTCGCGCGCTCCTGTGCCTGTTCGGCCAAGTCCTTGACCTCGTCCGCCACGACAGCGAAGCCGGAGCCCGCCTCACCCACGCGAGCGGCCTCGATCGAGGCGTTCAACGCGAGCATGTTCGTCTGGTCGGCGATCTCGTTCAACATCCCGACGATGTCGTCGATCTCGGTGACCGTCTCGCGGAGGGTCTCCAACTTCTCTTCGGCCGCGGCGGCCGCGACCTTCGCTTCGTCGACATCGGCGTTCGCCTCCCGAGCCGATCCACGTGCCGTCTCCGCCAGCGAAGCCGTGTCAGAACTGGACGCGTTCGCCTCCGCGGCGCCGCGAGACAGCGACTCGATCGCGTCGCTCGACTCGCTCAACTCCGTCCCGATCTCCGAGAGGAGCTTCGCGTGCTCGGCCGTGAGCGTCGAGAGCGGGGTCTTCCCGTCTCGATCCGCCGCCCTGTCCGATCCTCCACTTCCGTTGTGATCGCGTGATTGTCGACTCATGAGTATGCGTCCGCCGAGGCGGTTGGCGTACACTTCCGCGGGGGCTATTTAATCGTGGTCCGCACATTATCAGATACGATGTCAGACCACGATCACGACGACGGCGATATCCACGCCTGTGACTGCGGCGCGACGTTCGACACGCTCGACCAGCTGAAAGATCACGCCAAAGAGAATCACCCCGACGCGTACGAGGAGAACTTCGGGGACGAAGCGTAGAGCTGGACCAACGGATCGAGCCATGAGCGGAGACGCTACCTGTCCGACCTGCGGTCGAGAAACGGAGAGCAGGCTCGCGATCATCGAGCCATCGGAGCTGAAAGATGAGCGCGAGTACTGTCTCACCTGCGAGACGTTCGTCGACGACGACGCTCGGAAGCCGGAATAAATCCAGTGTTCGCGATGCCGTGGTACCACGGGGAGTCGCGACACCCGGGACGAGCCGAACCGTCGCCTCGAGAGGGGCACCGGCGATCGGCCGGCGCGAGTGACTCCCGCCCGTCGGGCCTGTGAAATATTATCTCACCCGAGGACGAACCTGCTTCAGAGTGACGGAAAACAGGCTTTCCGCCGCGGGGAGTGATATGCCGTCGTGCGGCCCGATCGACCGAATGAGACACTGGAATTTCAGACGAGGACAGCCGATACATGGGTAACGAACCGACGGGGGGTAGAGACGTCGAAGCGAGCGAAAACGGTGGCGGCCGGTCGTCCGTCGAGGAGCGGTACCGAAAGGTATTCGAGCACAACAACGACGCCGTCATGATCGTCGACTTCGGGACCGAGTCGTTCGTCGACGTCAACCCGAGGGCGTGCGAGCTGCTGCGATACTCCCGCGAAGAGCTCCTGTCGATGGACCCCGAAGCCATCCACCCAGACGACATCGCTCGGGTTCGCGAGGAGTTTATTTCACAGGTCAAAACGGAAGGGACCGGCTTCACCGACGACCTGACGTGCCTGACGAAGGACGGAGACGAGGTCCCGACGGAGATATCCGGAGCGGCGCTGGAGCCGGCAGACGGGGGCGATGCCGCGGCGGACGCCGAACCGAAGCAGATGGTCGCGATGCTCCGGGACGTGTCTGATCGCGTCCGGAACCGCCGGCAATTAGAAGAGAAGGTCGAGCGGCTCGACCGGTTCGCCGGTATCGTCTCACACGACCTCCGAAATCCCCTCTCAGTGATTCAGGGGCACGCGGAGCTCGCCAGACAGACCGGCGGTTCGGAGCATTTCGACGCGATCGAGAACGCCGCCGATCGCATGGAAGAGATGCTGTCGGAACTCCTCCAGCTCACCCGGGAAGGCGACTTGATTCACGAGCGGACCGAAGTCGATCTGGCGGCGGTCGCGCAGACCGTCTGGGTCGACTGCGACATGGCGCCGGCGACGCTCGAGATCGAGTCCTCGACGACCCTTCGAGCGGACCGAGACCGATTCCACGAGCTTTTCGTAAACCTCTTCGAGAACGCCAGCGACCACGGCGGGTCGTCGGTGGCTGTTCGGGTCGGAACGCTCGACGGGTCGGACCGGAGTGGCTTCTACGTCGAAGACGACGGGGCGGGTGTCCCGGCGGACGAGAGGAACGACGTCTTCGAGTGGGGTCATACGACGACGGGAGACGGAACGGGGTTCGGGCTGGCGATCGTCGCCGAAATCGCGGAGGCCCACGGCTGGGAGATCGGAGTCGGAGCGTCAGCGAGCGGCGGAGCCCGGTTCGAAGTCAGCGGAATTGACCTCTGACGCGGGCTCGGACACCTCGACGCGGACGGACGCACCGCTGCCGCAAATGTCGTGAACTCGCGGCGAACGTGTCCCTTCCGTGACTGTCCGCGAGATATATGTCTCGTTAATGGGTATCTCTCGGTTACTCGAGAGAGCGGTCACGGGCGTCTGTGTATTCGAACTGGACCGGCGAGAGAGTTTTTTCAATACTAATTGATAGTTGAGACCGGTGCTCTCAATGCATATAGATCGTAGGCCGGGACAGAGCGACAGGGAGTCTTTTAGGCGAGTTTGACAGCTGTGCCGTAGGCGATCACTTCCGACGCGCCCTGGGTGACCTCCGACGTTTCCATGCGGACGTTCACGACGGCGTCCGCTCCCATCTCAAGTGCGTCCGCTTCCATCCGCTCGATGGCCTGATCTCGGGCATCGGCAAGCAACGTCGAGTAGGCCTTGAGTTCGCCGCCAGCGAGATTCCGAATCCCCTGAGTGATATCGCGTCCCACATTCCGTGCTCGGACAGTGTTGCCCCGGGCGATACCGAGCACCTCCACAATCTCGTGGCCAGGGACCGTCTCGGTCGTGACGGTGGCGACAAGTGACTGCTCTACATCTGTCAAAACGCCTTCTGAGGACATATCTACCGCTAAGAGGGGGGCAGAGATGATAAACCAGTAGTGACCCATGCGTTCACCTAGCGCGGCTACGGCCTCGATAGAGGCGGGCAGGTCGCTATGCGAACCAGTGGCCACGCAACTATATCGCGTCACCCGACGTGTCACTAGTATGAATACACGACCTCGCTCTGGTCGCGAACCCGCTGCCACTGGTAGCATGGAGTTTTCCGAGCAATCTGCTGGCTCGGTCGACGGCGGTATTCGACCTGCCAAGGTGTCTCGGTTCGGGGACCTCTACGACGACGCCATCAGCGTACTCCTCGATGTCCCCGTTACCGACCGGTGGATCGAGACCAGAACAGGCCGAACGCACGTCCTGACTGCTGGGGATGCAACTGCACCGCCGGTAGTGGTGTTCCAGGGCGGCAACGTCACGAATCCGGTGACCCTCGCGTGGGTTCAGGAACTTTCCAGCGAGTACTACCTCATCGCGCCGGATACGCCCGAACAGCCCGGCTGGAGCGACCCGCACGAACCCGACGAGTACGGTCCGTGGGTCGTCGACGTGCTCGATGACCTCGGAATCGATCGGGCAGCGATGATTGGGGTCTCTCACGGTGGGGGAGTTCTCTTGGAGGCGGCAGTTCACGCCCCTGACCGAATCGCTGCAGCCGTACTGGTCGCTCCCGCAGGGTTCGGTACTCCCCTCTCGTCGGCTCTCGCCCGAATCGTCGTTCTGTCGCTGGCGTATCGAGTCGTCCCACGACGAGGGCTATTGAGCCGTGCCCTGGCCCCGATGTTCAGCGATTCGATAGAAACTGTCGACGACGTCGTCATCGAGACTGTCGGGCAAGCACTCCGGACGGGCGATCTTCAGGCTTCATTCCCCGGTCCGGACGACCTGGCAGACCTGGCCGCGTTCGACACGCCGACCCTAGTCATCTTGAGCGAACGGGACCCGTTCTTCCCGGCGAGTCGAATTCGTCCACGTGTCGAGCAGACGTTACCAGCACTCGTCGAGTGTATCACCCTGGCTGGCGAACGGCACTTCCTCTCGCTCCCAGGCCAAGAACGTGTAACCGACCATATTCGGAGATTTCTGGATGAACGGTTTGGCCCTGACGAGGAGTGAGCTTCCCGCTCGAGATACCCATCTTGTCGTTGTCGGACGGCATGGATGGTGAAGACCGAGTATATAAAACACGGATGGGTACTGTGCGAGAACACTTGTGCTGTTCAGACGTCTCTATTCATATGACAACCTTCGTCGAGCGTCGCCCGCTGAGCTTCGCGGTCGGAACCCTCGGGTTCATCGTCGCCTTATTCATCGCCACGCGATACATACTGGGCGCCGTATTCCCGAGCCTCACGCTCGATGGCATCTCCTTGATCACGAACTGGATCTTGGTCGCATTCGTCATCGGGCTCGTCGCGTGGCTCGGCTGGTGGGGCAAGATCCGCTTGGCCGCACCGGTCAATCGCCGTGCGCTGGTGTATCTCGTGCCGCTATTCGGGTTCGTGGCCCTCCCGTTCGCGTTCGGAATCGCCATTCCCGACGTTTCGCTCACTGAGGGCGCGACATTATCCGGATGGGTCGCGTTGCTCGTCATCGTCGTCGGGAGCGCACTGGGTGCTGGTCTCAGCGAAGAACTCCTCTACCGAGGAGTGTTACTCCGCGCCCTCGAATCGAAGGGACGATTGTTTGCCGCCCTCGTGACTGCAGCACTGTTCGCGCTATCCCACGTCTCGCAGGTGATATTCGGTGCATCGGTCGGTGACTGGCTGATCGGGGTCGTCCTGATGATTCCGATGGCGATCGGCCTGGCAGCTGTTGCGTTCCGACTGGGGAGCCTCTGGCCGCTCGTCGTCTGGCACGTCGCGGCCGACATCACGCTTCCGCTGGTCCCCGCCACAATCGGTGCTGAGGAAACGACGACGTTCATACTCGCGTATCTCGGCCTGTCAGTCGTGGTCGGTCTGATGGGGATGTGGCTCCTCTGGCAGGACCGGCGTGCCGCCCAAGCTGGTGGTGAAGCTGAGATCAGTCCTGATGCTGTCGAACGGCCATCTGGATAGAACTGGGGTACAAAGTTATACCACAAAACATCATTGCACGAACTGTTAGCACGTCCGAGGATCGCCGACAGCAGTCACTATTGAGTCAGACGCTCGGATCAGTTATCCGCCCCCGAACATACCGAAATCTCCTCTATCTCCTGCTGACGTTCCCCTTAGGAAGACTGTATTTTGTCGTCCTAACAACTGGATTGACACTCGGCATCGGACTCGGGGTTACGCTACTCGGAATTCCGCTCTTGATCGCTGTCGTAATTGGGAGTCGCCGGCTGGCCTCGTTTGAACGCCGCCTTGCAAACAACCTCCTTGGGCTTGGTATTCAAGCACCCGACGATATGGAGACCGGGGTGGACGAGGGTATCTGGTCGCGAGCGAGGACTCGCCTGACGGCGCGTTCAACTTGGGTGGGGCTTTGCTATCTGCTTTTGAAGTTCCCGGTCGGCATCGCGTCCTTTACTCTCGTAGTGACGACACTGACCGTCTCAATCGGGTTGCTCACGGCACCACTCACCTATTCCCTCGTTGAAGACGGCATCCAACTCGGCGTCTGAACGATCGATACATTACCGGAAGCGATCGTAGCGGTTCCTATCGGCATTATTGCCCTCGGGATTACCACCTACATCCTAAACCAGGCCGCACGATTATCGGGCCGAATTGCTACAGTGTTTCTCGAAACACAGTGAGCCCTCGCGGATGATCGCCGACGAGAGTGGGGAAACATCGTGGCACCGTACTAAGCCTCGGTTTCGCCACTACAGACACTCTTCCGAACAGCTATTGAGTTCAGTTGGGAACTATTATTCTAGAAGCATCTTCGGAGAGTTCCGCGTGCCACCAAGCGTCCTTACACTCTCCGAGATGTCACGGCCGAACCAGAGACGTACGGTACAGGGGTGGTACCGTCCCGTCGTATCCATCGAGTTTCCATATACTGGTACCGTCGCAGAAAGGTTTCAACCCCTAGTGCTGTCTACTCGCTGGCGTTGTCTTCGGGTTGGTGTCGCGATAACTACGACTCTCATGAAGGCTGCGTGAACCCCCGATAGCCGGAAAGGGGAACCAAGAATAGTCGGAACGGGAGTAGTAGTATTTTCGGGCGAAGACGGGGCCGCCGATATCTGCTAGCCTGAACCCGATCCCCCCTCTATTCGGCGTCACCGAACGTGTTAGCGAACGATGGGTGGGTGCCCAGGTAGGCACCGAGGATGCTCAGGCCGACCATGTACGCCACAGAGATTATCAGCGAGAATGCCAGGGTAGCGACGATGATCGCCGTCAGCCCCGTGGCGCTCGCCAGGAGACTCCAGATGACGACTGCGAACACGGTGATGACCGGGATGGTGGCGAATAGGCCAGCCAAGCCACCAGTTCGAACGGCACTGCTATCCGATCCGCGGTTGAGGTAGCCAGAGACCCCGCCACCGATGACGGGGGAGAACGGCACGAACGACGCGACGATCGTGACCATCGCCCCGAGGATGGCGTTTTCGGTCGTGCTCGGCGATACAATCCCGGTTGCGTCGAAGCGTCGACGCGCGCGGGTCTGGAACCCGAAGAACGCGATACCAGCCACGACCAGCATCACGCCGGTTAGTGTCAAGCTGACTCCGTTTCCCCAAATGAAGGCGTAGACCGCGTCGATCAGTTCGGGGTCACTCATCTCAGTCGATGTAATCCGTCCGGAAGCTACCCAGGACGTGACCCGCCCAACGTCCGCGAACCCGGCGAGGAGGTATCCGGCAGCTCCGAAAACCGCTCTGCGAGTACGAGAAACAACGAGATAGCCACATCGAACGTTCTGCTCAGCGGCTGCGTCTGCTCGTCACGATCCTGTACAACTGTCTCTTCATCAATTGTTGCTCAGGACATACCAATAGATACGATCTGTATGGACACATGGCTCCCGCCGTATCCATCCGTGCATTATATATTGAGACACAGTAGGACAGTCGGTATTCTCGATGTCGTCCTGAGATTATGGTGCGATTCAGGGACTCCTCGAATTGAACTGTGGAACACATCACCCGCCAGAGAAACTTCAGGAACGCCATGTGTAGGACGGAATATGAGGGTGTCATAGAACGGTTAGCATGGTGTGGATAGTAGCGGAGAAGACGGCTACCATGGGTTCACAGGCCCTGGCAAAAACTCTGCTATCAGCTACCGTTCACTCAGCTACTACCGAAGGTATGTGGAGAGTTCTATGGCACCCTCTGCGGAGTTAGAACTGTTTCATACCCTGATGGTCGTGCTTCCCGGAGCATCCCCGCGCTCGTAGTTTGTGATTACGACGACCAGCCGGAGACATAGCGCGAGGAAGACTTGCGCTCGCGCGTGGACGCGGCCTCTGGCGCGCAGCGTCCCGAGGCCGCAGTCCTTGCAGGCTCCGAGTGTTCGTTCGGCCTGTGACCGGCGGTTGTACGTCTCGTCTAAAATTGATTGCTTGAGATGGACACTCTCACTGTGAGTCTCGATGCGGTCTTCGACCCTGTACTCGATGTCGAGCGGGTCATCGGTATTGCGCGGGTTGTACGGGACGACCGGCACCACCCCTGTACTCAGCAAATGATCGTGCCAGTCGAGGATATCGTAGGCGCTGTCGCCGAGCATCCACATCGGCTGCTTGACGACGAGCGCGTCACGGGTAACACGCATCGCCGTCTCTTGGGACGCCTGCTTGCTCTGGGTGAACTCCGCCGCAATCGGAATCTTTGCGCCGGTCGAGACTACCGTGCAGCCGTAGCCGTAGTAGTACTCCTCGGCAGTCGGGTCGTAGTTCTTCGAGGCGTCGGAATCGGTAGGCATAGCCCGGATATCGGTCGAATCGATGCAAAACGTAGAGTCGAGCAAGCCCCGTCGAGCGGCCTGCTTGACGAGGCGCTCGAAAACTTCCTTGACGATGTGTTCGAGGTCGATGAGAAAGCGGTCGACTGCGTCTCGTGAGGGTGGCCGATTAAAGCCACATCCGAGCCAGACGGGGTCGTTGTTGAGTTCGCGTGTAACCGGGCGGATGCCGTAGATGTCCTTGTAGTAGCAGTGCAGAAAGCCTCGAAACAGCTCCGGCGGGTGGTGTTCACGTGTTCGCCCCTCGGGAGTGGGGGCGAACACATCGAATTCGGTCAGGAACTCGAATTGAAGATGCTCGAACAGTGCGAGAGTCTCCGTCTCTACAATATCGAAAAACGCCTCAATGTAGGAGTCCTCTCGTAGAATAGTCAAACTCATTTACCTCAGCACTCACTTCGGTCGCCGGTTTCGATATTTATCTTATATATGATTGATGTGAGAACGAATGACATGATTACTGGACTTTGGCTTTGGAAGCTCGGTTGAGCAGGTGGACGGCAAACCCACCGAGAACGACGTTGAAACCGATGAGAACGGCGACAGAAGGAATTACTGTATTCCAGAGACCCGAGAAGGCCGTTACGTAAAAAACCGTCATCACATTCTGGCCGAGCATGAACGCTCGAACACCGTCAACACCGTAGGTGATAGGATTGACCACTGCAACTGACTGAATCCATCCTGGAAGAACCTCAAGCGGGACAAACGCACTGGAGATGAACAACAGCGGAAACGTCAGAAGATTGGCGATCATGGTCGTCGCCTCTTGATCATGCGTTACGAGCGCGACGATATTCGAGAACGCCATGAACGCGCCACCGAATATCACTGCAATCGCTATGACGCCAATGAAACCCAGTAGCCCTGTCCGGAGATAGCTCCCGACCGACGCGCCTGACTGGAGATACAGCATCACGTAGCCAAGCAAGAGGATGATTGTGGTCTGGACGACAATTCGGACCACCTCCGACAGGACTTTGCCGAGGAACATGGCACCCCGGTCCATCGGTGAGGCGAGGAGTTTCTCGAACATTCCCGTGTCCATGTCGTCGACTAATCCGATACCGGAGACCGCAGCCGCAGCGAGCGCGGACTGAATCACGATGGCTGGGGTGAGGTACGTGATGTAGTTGATGTCACTACCGACCGTCTGAGCCAGTGCGCCGCTGACAATAGCGCCGAGGACTTCAGCCATCAACACGAAGAAGATGACCGGCTGGATCAGCGATGAGAACGTCACGAAGGGGTTCCGGGATGTCTTGACGAGCCACCGTTTGACACTGATCTGCATGTCTGCCACAGAGCTGTTCCCCGGAGCTTTCTGTGCGGTATCGCTACCAGAGACATCACCCTCATCGGTGATATTGCTCATTCGGCCACCTCCTGTTCAGGGACAGTAACTCTCTGTTCGTTCGCCCCGTCTTGGTTGGAAGCCTCCAGACTCTCACCAGTGAGCGTAAGGAACACGTCATCAAGCGTGGGCGACCGGACATCGAATCCAGTGACTACGACGTCAGCCTTGTGCAGCGCGACGAAGAGGTCACCTACAGCTTCCCGAGCGTCTTCGGCTGTGATGGTGAATCCATCGTCCGTTGTTTCAATAGTCGCCGCTTCGAGGGCGTCCGATTCACGCACTACTTCTATTGCGCGTTCTGTCTCTTGTCTGGACGAGTCTTCTAGTGCTAGGTCAAGAATGTCGCCACCAACAGCCGACTTGAGAGCGTCCGGGGTGTCAGTTGCGATAATTTTCCCGTCCTGAATCACGGACAGGCGGTCGCAGAGACGGTCCACTTCTTCGAGATACTGTGTCGTGAGAAACACGGTCGTTCCGTGTTCGTTGAGCTGCTCGAAGTAGTTCCAAAGGCGCATTCTGGCTTCAGGGTCGAGCCCGGTCGTCGGTTCATCAAGGAACACCAGCGGCGGTCGATGCACGAGGACGGTGGCAGCGTCCAGTCGCTTTTTCATCCCGCCGGAGTAGTTCTCTGCCCGCTTGTCAGCAACGTCCGTGAGACCGACCAAATCGAGAAGTTTCTCGATACGTTCATCTTGCTCGGAGGCTGGGACCCCATACACCTTGCAAGCAAATTGAATGTTCTCACGCGCGGTGAGTTCCTCGTCGACGCTGGTCTCTTGAGCCATGTAGCCGATGGATTCAGACACCGCCTGTGGCTCCGTTTCGACGTCATATCCGTTGATGGTCACCGAACCGTGATTCGGATGGAGCAGTGTCACGAGGGTCTTGATAGTCGTCGTCTTTCCGGCACCATTCGGACCCAGAAAGCCGAAGAATTCGCCCTTCTCAACAGTGAGATCGACACCGCGAACGGCCTCCGTCCCATCCGCATATGTGACATGTATATCGGCCGCATCAATGGCAAGTTGCTCTTCGTTTGGCTGGCGTACACGATCGACCTGCATTCGGGGAGGTTGCGACTCCATAGGGGTATGCCATACTTCGGAGGAGTCCCCGCTAAGCCTGTCTCTCACTTGTGCGGCAGTTTATATGCGGCGCAGGAGAAACCGAAATCTCACTCGGGGAGCGGCGGCCACGTCGACGCAACAGTTGTTTCGATGAGGTGGGTTTGTGCCCGACGGAGACGCTCGGAGAGCGACGAGGCGGTGATCCCAATCTCGCCAGCGATTTCATCGAGCGTTGCCATTCGCGGAATGTCGAAGTACCCCATCTCGTAGGCGATTCGCAGTGCCTCACGCTGCTGGTCAGTAAGTCCATCGCCCGCTTCTGCGGCCTCGCCATCGTACGTGAGTCGCCGCAAGGCGAATTCACCGTTACGCTGCCAGAACGTGCGAAACTCGTCCAACACCGCCTTATCGTTGAACCATCCACTTTGTATCCACCCGGTCGGCGTGACGCGGATTCGGTCAATAATAGAGTCGGTAGTGGCGAGTGCACGGAGCTCTGAGGGATCCTTGATATGATCGCCGAGTTGGGCTTCCATTCCCAGAGCCGGCAAAACCTGATATCGACACGTTTCGCCTGCCTGCCCGATCAGAGTATACTCCGCAACGAACGATGATGACTCGAATGCTTGCTCTATCGACGCGGGCGTTTCATGCGTCGCGTGCACGATGAACGGTGGATGATTCCCGTGATTGGGCTGGAGTTCGACATCCAGCGTTGCTTCTGGAACATCCCCTGCGACCCCCACCAGCGGGAGACGCTCACAGGTGATCTCGTATTCAGCGATGAGACCCATATCTCTCAATACCCACCATCACGGATATACAACTTGGAACGATTGCCCGCTCATCGCCGCTTAGTCGGCAATTGTCGACACTGTGCGAAAAGTTCTATGACACCCTCCGGAATATTGCAAATAGACTCGGCTAGGTAACGAGCACGTGATTATCCTAACTGTACACCACTTACGAATGGGTACGACGAAAGGATGTTGACGTTCGACCGAATATAAGATAGCCAGTATAAATGGCTAATACCATCTTTCAAACGGCATCCTCACGCGGAGATTCACGTCTTGACCTCATAGCCTGATGATATACACGCCCGAATTCGACTCCGAAGAGAGTGGATCCGTGACCGACGGGCAGGGTTTCGATGGTTCGTAGACGAGCAAGCGGTAGCAGGGTGCATTCCTCGACGATAGCGTGGTGTGGTACCGGTGCGGTCGTGGGAGTGTTCTGCTGGACCGCCTCGTCGTTGCTGGAACCCGTCGTCTTCGGTACCAGACCATACGATGCGACCGTATTCGACGTCTTCAGGCTACTGGGTTGGACGCTGATGATAGGCGGGGTGATCGGAGTGCCAGCTACTCTCGGCGACCAGTACGGGCGAATTGGCCGAATCGGCCTCGGAGTGGTAGCTTCCGGGATGGTTCTGGTCGCAGGACTACACGTTCGGGCTGTCACCGCGTCGGTGTCGGCTGGCTTCCGGGTAGTGCCCGCAGCCGGAGAGAATACGCTGTTTCTCATTGCTGCATATGGGGGATATAGTCTCGTGGTCGTCGGAGCAGGCTTGCTCGGAATCGGCCTGTGGAAGGATCCTGATCGCCCGACGATTACGGCTGTGCTTCTCGTATTCGCAGCCGTGCTTCCAATGGGGATGCTCCTCCCCTACGACGTTCTGCCGGCGGCGCTGCGAATGCTGTTACTGCAGTCCAATAATCTTCTCGTGCCGTTTGGAGTCGCTTGGGCGGCTCTCGGTGGCCTCGTTCACCGTCGCGCACGCCGACAGGACTAAGTTGATAATCGTGTGCCGACTCTTCAGCTCTGCTGACACTATACTGCCTCCCGAACAGTTATTCAATCCCATTTAGAATTGTTACTCTATGAGCATATTTGGAGAGTTCCGCGTGCCTCCAAGAGCCCTCGCTCTCTCCGAAACGTTCGATGCCGAGCCGACGACGGTGGTCGAGATCGACCGGCTTGTCGCCTCGGATATGGAGTCTCTGACCCCGTATTTCGTCGTCTCGGGGGTATCGAACGCGGCCTTCGAAACCGCCGCCCGTGCGGACGACTCGATCGACACCCTCCACCGGATGCAAGACGCCGAGAATCTCACTACGTACCGCGCGACGTGGGGTGACCACGTCGAATCCCTCGCCCAAGAGTATACGAGCGATGGAACATCAATCCTCAAAGCCAGGGGAGACGCTAATGGATGGGGTCTCCGAATCCGATTCGACAGCCAGGCACGTATCGGCGAGTTCACTCGTTTCCTCCGTGACCGGGGATTCTCGTTCGACTTGGTGCGCCTCCACAAGATGACCTACGCCAAGACCGGTAGCAGATTCGGGCTCACCCCGAAACAACAAGACGCACTGGTGACGGCCTGGCAGATGGGATACTTCGATCTTCCGCGTGAAGCGTCGATGGCGGCCGTGGCCGAGGAACTGGGTATCACGCCGCAGTCGCTCTCCGACCGCTTGCGCCGGGCCCATCACACGCTCATCGGCGACACGCTACGTGCGGCTATGCCCATCGATCGAGATGGCACCTCAAAAACTGAGTGAACCTTCAGGTCTGAAGATTCGAGTCGTAGCCCGCTCAGTAACAGACACGAGCCACCGGTGACGGCTTCAACAATTACGCGGTCGGGCTTGTTGAAATCTACTGTCGGTGTCAGTATTGGCATGCAAGATACAGAGGATGTAGTCAGCAGAGCGGGAATGACGACAACCGTCACGCGACTTCGTTCACACACTTCACTACGAGTATTTATTCTCGGCCAGCGTAATCGTGGCATGTACCCGAAATTCATACTTCGGTTAGAAGGGGCTGGGATCGCCGCTGTGGCGACGGTAGCATATTTCACGATTGGTGGCCCGCTGTGGCTGTTCGTGATCCTTGCGCTCGCCCCCGACATCTCGATGGTGGCGTACCTCGCTGGCCCTCGGGTCGGCAGTGCCGTCTATAACGCGTTCCACACGTACCTCACGCCAGTCGCACTCGGGGCGGCTGGGATGTGGTTCGGCATGGCGACCGTCATATGGGTCGCACTCATCTGGGCCGCTCACATCGGAGTTGACCGTGCGGTTGGCTACGGACTAAAGTATCCGACCGGATTCAAACACACGCACCTCTCCGGTGCGACCGACCCCGGCACTCCGGCGGGGAACCCCGCCGAAGCTGTCTCCGACGCCGCCGGGACGAGAAACGACTGAAACGAAGCCACAAACAACGTTTCCGAGGCTCGAACTGTCCGTACAGCGGCTCCTCAACGAACCGTTTCGGGGCTGCCGGTACCGGGGTAACCGATTCTGTGACTGATATCGCCAAATTCGGATTTCTAAATTTAAAATAGGGGCCATTCGATACGTCCTCGACACCCCGTCTCCTCACATCATCCGCAGGGAGACCTCGCCCACGTCGCTGAAGACGTGGAGGCGGGACCCGCCGGCGTTGAGCCGACCGGTAACCCGCCGGCGCTCGGACCGGCCTCCGGTGAGCGGGAGGTCGGAGTCGACACTGGCGTCGGACTCGGCTACCACGTCGAGGTCCAGCGTCTCGGCGACGCCGACGACGACGTCGCCCATCCGGGTGCCGATCTCGACATCCGTTCGGAGGCCCGCCACCTCGACTTTGATCTGGCCGAGTTCGGTTCGGACGCGGTCTAACCCCGTCACGTCGTCGGCGAGGATCGTTCCGAGCTCCGACTCGAGAGTGAGGTAGCCGTCGACGCGCGCGGCAGTCACGTCCCCCAGATTCGTTCGGGCGATCGTATCGCCGCGAGTATCGAACAGGGAGACGTTCCCGAGCCGAGAGGCGGCCGAGGAGACGATCGGTCCGGCAGTGCCCTGTGGCACGGTAATCGATACATCCGTCCCCGGCGAGGAGCGGGTGAACCACGTCACCTCGTCCGCGAGACTCGTTTCGACGGTGAGGACGCCGCTCTCCACCCCGATCCGAACGGTAATGTCTTCGAGACCCCGAGCACCGACGACCGAACGTTTGAGAACGCGGACCCCGATCTCGTCGGTGTTCACCGCTCGTACGGTCACGTCGCCGATGGCGTTGGTGACCCGTATTTCTTGTACATCGGGTGGCGCAAATGTACCTGTAACGGCCTCTGTCACCTCGTCCCGCTGGAAAGGGCCGCGAGCGAGACAGCCGGACAACGATCCGACGGCCACGAGGGCTCCGGTGCCGATGAACGCGCGGCGAGTCAAGAACTGTCGATTCGACGGACTAGCTTGAGTACTCATCTCAGCCAAGTATATGACGGGGGTTGACTGATGATTGGTGCCGTACCCATCCGGTAGTTAAATAATCAGGCGACGGCCGTCCTCTGCGTTGGTGAAGACAAAGAGTATATAAAACGCGGATAGGTACGGCGAGCACAATCTTGCGGCCTCTTCCCGTATTGAGTGCTGTATGAGTCAGCTTGATGAACAACTCGGCCACCGTTCTGACGGAATCGCAATCGAACTTGTCGGACTGAGCAAGCAGTACGGCGACGTCACTGCGCTCGATAACGTTTCCTTGACAGTCCGCGAGGGAGAGATTTTCGGCTTCCTCGGCCCCAACGGTGCCGGGAAGTCGACGACGATCGACATTCTCCTTGACTTCGTCCGCCCGTCGGCAGGGACGGCGACCGTTTTGGGCGACGACGCACAGACGGATTCGCTGGCCGTGCGACAGGCGGTCGGCGTACTCCCGGACGGCTATCACCTCTATGATCGGCTGACGGCTCGACAGCACCTCGAATTCGCAATCGCGTCGAAAGAGAGTGATGACGATCCGATCGAACTGCTAGAGCGCGTCGGTATTGCCGACGCGGCCGACCGGAAGGCCGGTGGCTTCTCGAAGGGGATGAAACAGCGCCTCGTCCTCGCGATGGCGCTGGCCGGCTCGCCGGAGCTGCTGATCCTCGACGAGCCGTCGACTGGGCTCGATCCGAACGGGGCACGCGAGATGCGCGAGATCATTCGGGCGGAGCGCGACCGCGGGGCGACGGTGTTCTTCTCCTCGCACATCCTCGAACAGGTCGAGGCAGTCTGTGACCGCGTCGGGATCCTCCGGAGCGGCGAACTGGTCGCCGTCGACACCATCGACGCGCTTCGGGATGCGCTGGGGACCGACACTCGACTGGTCCTCACCGTCGAGTCAGTGACCGACGATATGGTCGACGCAGTCGCTACCCTTCCGGACGTGACCGGCGTCCACGCCGACAGCGAGACTCGCGTGACCGTGACGTGTGCGCCGGACGCGAAGACGGCGGTTATGCACGCTGTCGAGGCGGCCGGCGGGACCGTGGTCGACTTCGATGTCGAGGAGACCTCCCTCGAGGAGATGTTCGCGGCCTACACGACGGATGACGACACGGCCACGAGCAGCGCAGACGAGGACGACCGCGAAGTCGTGACTCCCTCGGCCGACGGCCAGGAGGTGCGCGCGTGAGCTGGGCCGTCGTCGCTCGGAAGGATTTCCGGGACGCGAGGCTCTCGAAGGCCCTCTGGGCAATCACCGCCGCGTTCGTCCTCCTTTCTGCAGGGCTGGCGGTCCTCTACGCTACCGTCCCGGAACTCAGTCAGGATATCGGTGAACTGAGCACCCTCGGCTACCTGACGCTCCTGCTGGCCGTGATGACGCTGTTCGTCTCGGTCGCGGCGATCGTCATCGGTGCGGGAGCGATCGCCGGCGAACGCGAACGCGGCTCTAGCAAGCTCCTGTTGGGCTTCCCACACAGCCGCGCGGACGTGGTTCTCGGGAAGCTCATCGGCCGTACTGCGGTGCTCGCGGTTGCCATCCTCGTTGGCCTCGCCGTCACGCTCGCGGTGATCGTCGCGTTGTTCCCGACGTTCTCGCCGGTCGACTACGCGATCTTCGCCGCGGTTACGCTCCTATTTGCCCTCATGTACGTGGGCATCATGGTCGCCGTCTCCGCGACGACGGGGAGCGGCGGGCGGGCGATGGCGTTTGGGGTCGGCGTGTTCGTCCTCCTCGAGTTCCTCGGCGATCTCCTAGCCCCGGCAGTCATGTTCGTTGTGAACGGGTTCGCCTTCGGCGGAATCGCGACGGTGCCGGGCTGGTATGCGTTCCTCAACATCGTCACGCCATCGGCCGCCTACCAGAACGCCCTCGGGTGGTTCCTCGGTGACGGTACCGCGGCGGCCCTGACTCTCGGCGGAATGCTGGACGGTGCGGTCCCGTTCTATCTCACGGGGTGGGCTAGCATCGCGGTGCTCGCGCTCTGGCTCGTCGTTCCGCTGGTGCTCGGCTACCGGCGCTTTGCCGCCGCAGACCTCTGACCACACTATTCACACACATCACAATATCTCATAAATACGACAAACTGGCTGTTACTGGGCCTCTTGTTCGTCGTTACTGGTGGTTTCCTCTGGATTCGTCCCGTTATCGAGATACCCGCTCGGTTGGCCGTTTGGCTGATCATTCTCGGGTTTACAATCGGGGTGCTCGGTGCGATTATCTCCGAGTATCGAGATTAGGATTTCCTTTTTCTGGTATCTGGTTTGATTTCAGAAAACTACAAAGCGGAGCTTCTCTGACCTAATTACTGGATCGTACTCGACCCCGACGCAGCCGACAAGTTGGTGATCAAGCTTATAGAGATTCGAGGAGAATACCTGCGGCTTCAGCCGCAGGATGAATCCGACAGAACTCTCCACGAACCATTGTTCGGTGGCATTCCCGAGTTTCCAAAGTCCGCAGTTTCAAGTGGAGTCTATTCGTATCAAAGAGTACGGCTAGGTCGGAACGAAGCGATTCCGAACGGCCTTCGGAGGTGGCCTCGCCGCCGCTAATGAGACAATATCCGAAACACCAACACGGTGAACGCGAATGCCAGAAGCGTTCGTCTGTGCCTGTTGGTCGAGCAAGCCCAAAGGTAACTCCAAGTCCACTGACGTGTCAGCCATTCCCTGCTGGCAAAAACAACCGGTGGAAATCAACGACATAGAGGATAGGAGTACCGGCGGTTTGGCACCGCCAGTCAGCCACCGTTTCGTGATGGGTTAAACGAGTTCCCGAAGAAGAAACCGGACTCATGGTTGCGAACCTGAAATTCCCAACGCTCGGGATTCCTCCGCGTTCACGCGGAAGAGGATGTCAATAGTGACCTCGCTGCCATTTTCAAAAACGGTTCCGCCTCGACCGTCATATACTCAATCGCTGGGTTGCCGAGCTGGTAGTACCCAGCTTACCGGATTCCCCGCAGCAACCAGAACAGCACAGTACCCGCGCGGGCTCGATTCCGACCGGATCAAGAAGGTGTATTTAAAAGGCGGATGGATACGGCCTACGTCTTCAGGAGTTGTCCTCCCGTATATAGGTTCGAGCAATAACGGAAGCATCGCGCTTCGTTGCGGTGTTCATCATGTCAACTTCAAATCACAACCAGCCGGATATACAGCCCCGAACTGCCGATAGCCCGCGACGGGCGATTCTCGTCGCACTCGGGCTACTATTTGCCGCCGCGATCCCGCCGCTGGCCATCGTCGAGGGCTTCAAGCTCGTGCAGGCACAGTTCGGGTACGGTGGCGACCTTGCGTTTACGTACATCGGCGGTGGCCTCCTCGCAACTATAGCCATCGGCCTGATTGGCGTCGCGTACCACCGTATCCGACCGGTTACCGTCCACGTGCCGCGATGGCTCCCGACGGTGCGCGAGAGCGGCTGGATTGTCGCGGGTATCGTCATTTCGCTTGTCGCCGCAATCCTGATCGAGATCGGGATGCAATTGGTCAATGCGATACCGCCAACGAACTTCATCACCGCTGCTGCCGCCGAACGACCGGTTCTGGTGTACGGATTTGCGCTCTTAGGCGTACTGTTCATCGTCGGCCCCATCGAGGAGTACTTCTTCCGGGGTATCGTCCAGGGCCGCCTCCGCGAACAGATGGGACCAGTACCGGCCATCGCCATCGTTTCCGTCGGCTTCACGCTGGGACACGTTCCGAGCTACTGGATCGGCGGCTCGGATCTCCTCTCGCTGGGCGTCTTCTTCGCCCTTCTGAGCATCGCCGTCGGGTCGGTCATCCTCGGTGCGATCTACGAGCGCACCCAGAACCTCGTCGTGGTCATCGCGATCCACAGCCTGATCAACGCGATCGGCGTCAGCCTGGCACTGGTCGCTGCTCTCGGAGCGTGATTAGGGGATGCAACTGAGATATTTCCAATCGCGCCCGGTACAGTTGTACGTCGGTATTCTTTCGGCGATGCTGGTGTTCGGCGTACTCGCCAGACCCCTGGTCAAGACGCTCGCACCCGGACTCTCCGTCATCGGTATCCGGGTCGTCGTCAACTGGCTGTTCGTCGCACTCGTCGTCGGCCTGGTCGCCTGGCTGGGCTGGTGGCAGAAGGTCCGGCTGACTACACCGATAGCGTTCGGGGGTCGCCGGTATCTCCTCGTGTTGGCCGCCCTGTTGCTCGTCCCGCTGGGAGTAACCCTTGCGCTCACGCCGGCGCCCTTCGCGGTCCCGGAGTTCACGATCCTTGATGGACAGTCCCTCTCGACGGCCGGTGTCGTTGTACTTGTCGTCGTCGGGTTCGCTCTCGGCGCGGCCGTCTCAGAGGAGCTCCTGTACCGGGGTGTCGTCCTCCGGAGTTTCGAGTCGCGAGGCCGGATTCTCGCCGCCCTCGCGGCCAGTTTCCTCTTCGGCGTCTCCCACCTCTCGCTGCTCGCGGTGGGCGTACCACTGAGTGAAGTGCTGCTTGTCGGCGTGTTGAGCGCCGTCTCGGGGATCGGGCTCGCGGCAATCGCGTTCAGACTGGGGACGCTGTGGCCGCTGGTCGGATGGCACTTCCTCCAGAATTCCTTTCCGGCGTTCCTTACCGCCGAGGCGATGGCGGTGTTCGTTCCCGTCAACATCGTCGTCGTCCTCGGGGTCGCCATTCTCGGGACGTGGCTCCTCTGGACTGATCGCAACCTCAGGGTCGTTGACGATGGAATGCTGGCCAATACAGCCACACGGCCCGCTGGGAGCAGGACGAGGCCATGAATCGCCGCAGCTTCCTCGGCGCCGTGGCGGGAACCACGGCTGCCGGGTCACTCGTGGCGCTGGCTGGCTGCGTCGGCTCGGAGGACGGCATCGGCGACCTCACGGTGATCGTTACCAACGAGGAGGAGGTCACGCACACAGTCGCAGTGACCGTCACGAACCAGGCCGGTGACGTCGTCGAATCGCTCGCCGGCGAGGACATCGAACCGGGCATCGGGCGGACGTTCACCAGTGTAGGGTATCCCGACGACACCTATCAGGTCGCGGTTGAAGACGACAGGGAAGACCGCCCCACCTGGAAGCAGGTCACGCGGTGGTCGAACTTGGCGGAGTGTCCCTCGTTAGTGTTCGAACTCCGGCTAACCAATCGGGACGGCGTGAGGAATGTGGTCCCATCGAAACGGTGTGAGTCGTCATGAACGTGCGTCGGATTCTGAAGACGGCACATCCCCGAGGGTTCGTCTGGAACGCCACCGAAGGCCGACTCCGGATGCCGCTACGCATCCTCGCCGGACTCGCCCTCTGGGCTCCTCGGAATCATACTGTCCGGTCTCTTGGGAACGGTCGTTACGGGACGGTCACCCCTCTTCGAACTCCGAGGGACCCCCTTTGGCAATATCGCCGTAATCCAACCGTCGCTGCCGACTCGAACGGTCCCGTTTTTGATGATACGGTTGTCTTCATCGACGGTAACGATTGTTCCGTTGTGAAGCACGAGGGAATCCATGGGTTGCTCGATCCTGTAATCTACTGAGTGGCGGAACCACAACTAATCATACAACCAACGGTATTTTATTATTATTCGCTGGTCACGGGGTTACGACGAGCTTCCCCACGTACCCGCCGGCAAGTATCTCGTGGTGGGCCCGAGCCGTATCCTCGAACGCGTACGTGTCGGCGACGACAGGCGCCAAGACGTCCTGTCTCATCAAGCGGGCGAGCCGTTCCAGCACCGGTCGTCGGGTCGGATGGTTATCCATCTTGAGCGGCTGGATGGTCACTTCTTTGTTGTAGAGTGGCCGCCCGTTCGTCTCAGGGATGTGGCCCATCGTGCTGATGACCGTCCCGCCATCGGTGACGACCGATAGATCGAGGTCGAGATACTCCTCGAGCCGATGGTCGAGGACCGTGTCGACACCGGCACCGTCGGTCGCAGCGAGAATGTCTTCAGCGAGCGAGTCACTCTCGTAATCGAACGCCACAGTCGCGCCGAGTTCCTGAAGCCGGGCCCGAGCCTCCTCCGATCCAGCCGTCGTGATAACCTCGGCCCCGCTGTGTGCAGCAATCTGGACTGCGGCGTGGCCGACACCGCCGGAGCCGCCATGGATAAGGACCCGATCACCGGCCTGGATGCCGGCGAGGTTCTCCAGTGCCATCCAGGCAGTAGCACCGACGTTACCGATGGCACCACCGGCCGTCCACGACACATCTTCTGGCAGACGCGCCAGTTTCTCCGCCGGGATTGCGGCGTACTCGGCGAAGGTGCCGCCCTCGGCACGATCCATGCCGGATGCGAAGACTCGGTCACCGGGTTCGAACGCCTCGACATCCTCGCCGACCGCCGCAACGACCCCTGCACCGTCACCGCCGGGAATCGACGGGAGCGGAAGCTCGCCGTACTGACCGGAACGGAACATCACGTCGACGCGATTGACACTGGCCGCCCGCATTTCGACCAAGACTTCGTCGTGGTCGGGCGTCGGCCGGTCGACCTCATCGACCTGGAGCACGTCTGCACTGCCGTAGTCGTGGTAGCGAACGGCTCTCATGATTGGGTCACCTCAGACAGGTGGGTTACCGCGATGGTACTCGCCAGAGCGGTGCGCCCTCGCATGTCGTTCGTGGTTTGGTTCATCGCCATCACATCTAACGCATGGGAGGCATCTCCAGTAGCGGTTCTGTGGATGATACTCTAGGGGTTTATGTTGGAGATGGACAGCAGCAGATGGCCCCATGGGGTGAATAGAGGGGTCATATCTACAGAGGCGCTCAGTGGAGGGAGTGAATTTTAGCCGTGACGGCGTGTCATACAGAACATCGTCAACAGCTATGAAACACATCCGGATCACGGTCTGTCCAGATCTCGACCGTGCACCCCCGTTCCTGCGGTACCTGTTGGATGCAGAGGCTCACGACGAAGCACGGGCTATCGACTGGAACCGCGGCGACTCGGAACTCTCGACCCATATATATGCGATCGCCGGCGATGGAAGCCGGTTCGCTGAATTAGCACGGGAGACGACTGGTGTCGAATCGGTCGAACTCTCGGCCGCCGAGGCTCGGGTATCGTACGCACTCATCGAACTACGTGACGCGGAGCTCCCGATATTCGGAGGATCCGCAACCGCGATCGACCGGACTGGAATGGTTGTTCGACGACCACTCGTCTACCGTGATGGCCGTATACACGGTCATATTGTCGGGGACCCGGCGACACTGCAGTCGACGGTTGATAGCCTCCCAGAGAGTGTTTCCGTCCAGATTGACGCAATTCAGCAGTTCCCAAGTGCCGACGTGAACCCGGCAACGACGCTGAGCGACCGACAACAGGAGGCGCTCCGAGTCGCCGTTGAGTTGGGATACTACGATACGCCGCGCGAAGCTACCCACGCCGACATCGCCGAAGAGTTAGGCTGTGCGCCAAACACGGCAAGCAACCATCTCCAGAAAGGCGAGGCAAAACTCGTCAGAGCCGGACTGGCCACGTTCTCGTCATCGCTGTGACGAACTGTCCGGCACTTGAATAGCACACTCTGTAGTGCCGACAAGTAGCCAAGGAGGGGGCGAATAGGAGGCAACACTCTCGGCAAGAAAGTCTGGGGGAACGTCTGTCAGCACTGTGATTCTTACCAAGGAAATCATTTCATCCAGCAAGAGGCACTGGAGATTGACCCTCCACTGGTAGACTGTCCACATTGTGGGGATGAACACGAATGGAGCCCGGACCAAGGGATGGGTGGGCATTCGGACAGGGATGGGTCTCATGTCCAGAATATGGTGAAATACCGGTTGGTGACCCACGGGAAGAGTGATGTATCTCTTAGTTCCATACAGGACCAGATCAGTAGTATTTCAAAACTCGAATGAGTAAATTGCGACATGTACGATCTCACTGGCTTTCAGCGCGATCTGCTGTACGTAGTTGCCGGACTTGACGACCCCCACGGGCTCGCGATCAAAGACGAGCTCGAGGACTACTACGAAAAGGAAATCCATCATGGTCGGCTCTATCCCAACCTCGACACGCTCGTTGAGAAGGGACTCATCGAAAAAAGTCAGCGGGACCGACGGACCAACGAGTACAGCACTACTCGCCGGGGCACTAGAGAGATCGAAGCTCGGACTGAATGGGAAGCCGGGTATATTGACCACGACGGGTGATCGAACCGCTGCGTTCGAGGACTGTTCGACTCTAGTATTTCACGCTCTTCTCGCGTGAGCTCCACTTAGCATCACTAGACATCGTAGAAAGAGTATTTTAGATTAATATTATGGTTAAGATTAACTCGTGTCGCTTCAATTGCCGGACTCTACTGTTTTTCAATGGAGTGTCCAAAGATGGAATCGAGAATCTGTTCGAGAAGGGTATCAGCCGGGCAGTAGCTCAGACAGGCAACGGACAGTTTCCTAGGTCTCGTCGATGACGACTCCGATGACGAGTAGTACCGCATTAGCCACATCTGAGTATAGCCTCACAGCTGACAGAGCGATCGCTCGATGTTGCCGTCATGGATGCTATCTGTTTCTTTGCTCTTGTTAGGTTTCACCCTAACACTTATCGGAACAGAGTGCATCGACACGTGTGTGGATGAGCGATGATGTCACCGTACTTGAAGACGAGATTGAAGCCTACGCCGACGGCACCGTTGCGCGGGTACGCGTGCTTTCGGTCCCAACCTCAGACCGGTTCGAGGACGGGATCAAGTACGCCTACCACTACGGCGAAGCCGGCGCAGATGATCCGATCATCCGGTTCGACAACCACCACGGTGTCCACGAACTCCACCTCGGCGGTGAGACCTTCGAGATCGACTACCCCGGCCTTGCGGAGATCTTCCGCGCCTGGCGGGCGGCGCTCCCAGAAGAGAAGCGCGACGACTGGTAGCCCGTTCAACTACGGTGACTGACGTACAGACCCGCGACCAATCACAACCGACCATCTCACGCCCCACCACCCATGACCCAGACACTCCACGTTCAGATCAAGTCCGCCGACCGTAGTGACCTCGAAGAGCGTCTCGAAGCGATCGACGCTGGCGAGGACGTTGACCCCAGTGAGCCGACGCTGTCGATCGAGAACCTCGAAACGTTCGGTCGCGTTTTCCGCTCGACCAACCTCGAGCTCTTGGAGGCGATCGTCGAACACGAGCCGGAGAGCATCCGCGAGCTCGCACGCCTCGTTGACCGGAACCCGCCAGAGGTCCTCGAGAACGTGAACGAGCTGGCCGACTACGGCCTCGTCGAACTCGAAGAAAATGGCCGAGCAAAGCGCCCAGTTGTGTGGTACGACGAGATCAACGCGGACCTCCCGCTCACGACTAAGTCCGGACAGGGCCCGAAGGCGAACGCCTGACTCTACGGAGAAACACGAGGGGTGACGACATCGATCCCGAGGAGCCGCGACCTGACGGACACTACCACGTCGATCGGGACGCAGAGTGGTACTACGTCGACGACGACCTCGCGGGGACGGTCGCCCTCGGGCCAGCGACCGACGGTGAGCCCGGTGACGACTGGGTCCTCACGCTCTCGGCTGCGACGCCGGACGGGGATCCCGACCCGGCCGAGCGTGTCGCTGTTCGCCTCACGCCGTGGTGACGCCGATGCGCTCCATCCCGTCTTCGAGCTGGCCGACGGCCTCCGTTGCGGACCGAGAGCGATCCTCGACGGCGTGGAGTTCTTCGACGGCGCGCCGCGTCGCCGACCGGCCCTCGTCGCTGAGTTCGGTCGCCCGCTTGGAGGACGACGGCCGCAAGCCCGGCGACCAGCAGGCCTGGACGTCGGAACAGCGCCACGCCCTCACCCGCCACGTCGACGAACGGGCCCGCGCCGCCGTCGAGGCGTACACGACACTCCCACAGGGTACTGACCGCCTCAACAAGCAGCGAGCGCGCTACGCGGCACTAAAGACGGCTCGTGACCGGGCTCTGGTGTTCGTCCTCGCGTACACCGCCGTCCGCGTCGGCGAACTCCTCCGGGACCCCAATGACCCGCGCCGGCACGGCGTCCGCTGGGAGGACCTCTCACTTGACGACGGGAGTATGGACGTCTATCGGAAAAAAACAGCAATGGGACGCCGCGAGTCTCCCCGACCCGGTGCTCTCGCCGCTGCGGAGCTACCGCCAGCTGATGGACCGGCCGACGGACCGGTGGCCAGTGTTTCCGACGTTCGACCAACGGACGCTTGCGGAGCTCGTTCGGGAAGAGCTAGCCGAACGAGGGGAACGCCCAGAAGCAATTACGGAACACCGTGAAGAATATACTCGCGACCTGCTGCTGGCGCTTGATGAGAATATTCAGCCGCCGTCGATCACGACTGACGGCGCTAGGTCGATTCTCCAGCGGCTCTCGGAATCTGCAGAAATTGACATCGACCATCCGAAACACGACTATCTCGCTCCGCACGGTGGTCGACGCGGGATGGGTGAGGTCCTCGTCCGTGCGTTCGGGTACACGGTGGCGGCCCGGTATCTCGATAACTCCGAAGAGATGGTACGAGAGCGCTGCTCACACATCGAAGCCGGCGAACTCGGTGACGCTGCAACCGAAGCTCTAAATCAGATCGACGGATAAGCGGCCGTCCAACGCCTGAGAACGCCATCTCAGGAGTATCTGGTGGGAACGAGGAATGGAACTTATTGTTGCGGTCTCTCCTTGGTTTGGCTTTGCAGAAATGGATTCGATACCATCGAAACCACTCGCCGAACTGAGGGTGTTCATCGGCAAAACGCGTCAAACGGTCGTCGACTTCGAAACCGATCGCGGGAAGGTTGCGAAATTCGGCGATTAAGAGCGTAGACATCTTTTTCCATCAAGAATGGGCCTACGAGTGCGAATACCGTTGTACGTCCGGAACTAAATGATTAAGAATCCTACATTCAAAATCTATCAGCGCGAGGTCACCCCTGGAAGTTTTATCAACTCACGGAAGAGGGTCTGGAGTTCTTGGAGGAGCACAACCTGCTCGCAGCGGAGTAGACGCTCGAGCAGATCTACGACACCATCTCTGACAAACCCGAGAAAATGGTCAAGTACGACAACGCGCCCCGCCCCGACGACGTCTAACGGCCCGTTCTATTCCCGAATAGTTTGCTATTCGTACTCTTTAGCCCGTGACGGGATGATTAACCAACAAATCTATGCCAATACGCGCTCTGTTGGTTAACACGAGGCGACCGCTGATGTCTTACGAGCCACCGACGCCACCGGCGGAACTCCCGACAGATATCGTCAACACACTCAACGGCTACTCGCCGGACCAACTCCAGCACGTCGCACGCTACGCCCAGGAGCTGGCAGACCACAAAGCTCGCGAAGCCCGCCTTGAGGAGGAGTCGGATGACGACGAGATCGACGAGCGGCCGGACGATCTTCCGGACGACGTCCCGTCGAAGGCCACGATCACGATCAAGGAGATCAACGACAACCGCTACTACTACTGGCAGTGGAGAGAGGGGGACAAAGTCACGTCCAAATATAAAGAGCCAGTCAATCCGGACGAATGAGAGGCCAATACGTCCGATTATAGAGTTCCCATAGCCCGTGTGCGATTTGATTTTGGTGCACTTGGAAAAGTGATGACCACACACCCCTCATCCAGAGTGAAAACAGTGGGACGAGAAAAAATTTTAGATTAGATTAAGCCGTTAATAGTCGATAGAGCCGTTTTTACCTGAATTGAGGCGCTAAGGCCCCTTCCTCAACGAGCGAGCGGAGCGAGCGAGTAGGGAGCGGATACAGCGCCGCACGAGTAATAAACACGTTCGATGCTCGGCCCACAGGCCCACCGTCATCTGCATGTTGAAATATGGTGTAAACACAGGTGATGGATAGACACGAAATCGAAGGTCACGAAGTCATAGACGGGACGGCCAAAGCTACTGGTAACAGCGCTCACATCCTCGTCCCAAAGGGTTGGCGTGGTGCGGACGTGAAAGTTGTCCGGACCACCGAACCCGACGAGTAACACCACTCGATGAACTACAACTACAGGTATCGGCTCCGACCGTCCGACGTGATTGAAGAGCAGCTAGCGTGGACTGTCGATACCTGTAGGCAGGTCTACAACCACTTCCTTCACCGACTCAACCGAGCAGACGACATGTCGGCATACTCCGAACAGAAACTCCTGCCGAGTCTCAAAAAGTGGTGGAACGACCCGAAACAAGTCCACTCGAAAGTTCTTCAGAAAGTCGTTCAACGGCTGTACGACAACCTCTCGACGCTACGCGGACGCAAAGAGAACGGCTACCGCGTCGGGACGCTCAAGTGGAAAGCGCCGGGCGAGTACCGCAGTTTCACCTACAGTCAATCCGGCTTCAAGCTCAAGAACACGGGCGGTCGGACCCGACTGTGGCTCTCGAAACTCGGAGAAATCCCACTCACTTTCCACCGCGACCTCCCCGACGACGCCGAAATCAAGACCGTCACGGTCAAACAGGAACCGACCGGCAAGTGGTACGCTATCCTCGGCGTCGAAACCCCGGACGACCCACCTGCGAAACCGGAGACTCCCGATCGGTGCGTCGGTATCGACGTGGGGATTCTCAAGTACGCCCACGACACCGACGGGACCGTCGTCAAATCGCTTGACCTGTCTGACGAACGCGAGCGGTTGGAACGCGCACAGCGTGACCTCTCACGGAAACAGCACGGGTCTGCGAATTGGGAGAAACAGCGTCGAGTTGTGGCCGAACGACACGCCGACCTGAAGCACAAGCGGCGAGACTTCCTCCACAAGCTCTCGAACTACTGCGCCACCGAGTACGACTTTGTAGCGGTCGAGAACTTGGACACGAAGGGATTGGTCGAACTACCGGGCAACTCGCGGAACCGGGCAGGTGCGGCGTGGGGGACATTCCTCTCGTTGCTCGAATACAAGTGCGAACGCGAAGGCACGCACTTCGTGGCCGTCAACCCAAGAGGGACGACAAAAGAGTGTGCGTCCTGCGGCGTTTCGACAGAGAAGCCGCTGTGGGTGCGCGAACAGTCCTGTCCGGCGTGTGGGTTCGAGGCGGATAGAGACGCGAACGCGGCGTGGAACATTCTTTCTCGCGGCCTCGAAGACGTAGGAGTGGGATACTCCGAATCAGCGCCTGTGGAGACTGCGCTCCCTGTAGATACATCTGTGTCTGCAAAGCGCGTCGTAGAAACAGGAAGCCCCACCCTCAAGCGCGAGCCGTCAGGCGAGCGGTAGGGTGGGTAGTTCACGCACGAACAGTCGAACAGAGTTCCACAGTTGAAGCATCTTTTTCTATTTGAGACAGACCACACCCCTGATCACGAGTGTATCCGCTGATAGATTCTCACCACACACCCCGTGTACAAAGTGTAAATATGCCGTATTCCGACAACAGAGTGCTACTAAGCTGATTTTGTATTTTGGAAGAGACCTACAATCCGTAGGATAGCACAGCCTTAGCGGGGGACACCGTGTGAGAGATGAGCTGAGTAACAAGTCGAGTGAAAACAGCCCATGGGAAATGAAATTCGAACGATGACATCAGAAAAGCCGGAGACTGAACCAATATTCACATCAATGCCGGGAAGACGGTCGACCCTAAATTTACACTTCGATGACGGAGGGGGGAGCAGCTAGTTTTGATCACAGATACGTAGATATATTTGAGGGGCACCGATTCTGCGTTACACATCGATAGGAGGGTGTATCCGAATGCGATTTCCTGAACACATCGATAGAGGGGTGTCCACAAGAACTACTTCTCATGAACACGTTGACCGGTATTCTGATCTAGCGGTTTGATGTCGTTCGCTTAACTCAGCAAGACTGGATGGGCCGGATTACCGCCTAATATTTATTTTCCCGAATATATTCGTTTTGGCGGGTTTAACAGCGAATTACATATCGATAGAGGGGTGTATACGGGGACTAATAGAAACGCAATAATTGGTCTCAGATAGGTGACTCAAATAAGAATTGTGGCCCGATAACAGACAGCCAATACACATCGATAGAGGGGTGTATACGAGACCAAATGGAAAGGTAGCATTGTAGGGAAATGTCAACTGAAATGATAAAGAACGTGGCTTGGTAGCAAACACATCGAACACATCGATAGAGGGGTGTGCGGAAACTAATGGAAACTACTCATTAGGGGGGAGGCGGCCAGATACACAGAGACGGCCCTCTAAAAGAGCGCGGAGCGGACAGCTAACTACAATATGGCTGGAATCTCTACTACGTCTGGTTACGGATCTGCGCTTTGACGACAGAGGTGACCTCATCCTCAGAAATCGCTTCAATACGCGAGTCCTCTCGAAGGGTTTCAAGAATCGTCTCTGGCCGTTCTCCAAACTGGAACTCGAGAAACATCCCGGAGCTAGGGCCGTGACTCCGCCGCTCGAAGTCGACCAGCGAATACGTCGTGAGCTCTTTCATCTTATTCACATACGTTTCCTGGTGGTACTGATCGGCGTCAATAGCGTCGGTCAGATACTGATACACACGATAGCCAGTTGTACTCCTAGCGGTCCCGCCGTCAGTGTGGGAAGCAACCGCCGCAGTGGCGTACAGACAGAGCTTCTTCTGTGTGCTAATGCCGCGAACGACCTCCAACACCCGATTCTTTTCGACCTTTTCTTGTGCGGTACGGACGTGCTTTTCGCGCACGCGGGTGTCGCCTTCACGTTCAGCTAATTCGCCGGCGACCCGCATGAGATCGATCGCCTTTCTGGCGTCACCATGCGTCTGTGCTGCGAATGCCGCTGCGAGTGGGATCACGTCGTCGTCGACAACGTCGTCATGGAACGCGTCCTGACGGCGTCGAAGAATTGCTTGGAGTTGGTTCGCGTCGTAATCGTCGAAATGGACGTCTTCAGGAGTTAACGAACTGACAGCGCGACTCCCAACAGACTCCATCATCTTCGTGTCGTTTGAGATCGCAACGACCGAAATGTATGCGTTCAACTCATCGTTTGCCCCAGCTCGGGAGAGCTGATACAGCAGTCGTGAAAACGCGGGCTCCTGTTTGTCTCGCCGTCCGACGAGCATATCCAGTTCATCGAGGACAAACACAACAGAGTCGAAGTGCTCGTTGACGATCCGATAGAGCTCATCCCACTTCTCTTTCGTCGCCACGCCGTGTTTAGGCACCTCGATAGGGACACCTGCCGCATCGGCAGCCTGCTGAACGAGTTCATACACGGCGATACCAAGCGTATCCAAATCCTGGCAGTTCACTTCAATAGTGCCAAACCGGATGTCGCGGCTTTCACAGATACGGCTGATATTATGGCAAACAGCTTTTGTAATGAGGGATTTGCCTGTCCCGGACGGTCCGTAGAGAAATAGATTGGGGGGGCGGTTGTCACCGAGCGCAACGCGAAGCATCTTGGTGACTTCTTGGAGTTGCTCGTCACGACCCACGATGCGGTCCTCTTCGACAACGTAATTCGGATCGAGTAGCGCTCGGTCCCGAATCAGCCCGTCCTGATCGTCGAACTCGAGGAGCATGTCCTCGATAGACTGTGATGACTCCTCGGAGTCAGCCTCGTCTTCAGATTGTGAGTTACCATTTGTGACGTGAGAGGATGAAGACTGTCGCGAAGGATCAGACTGCGACGCATTCGACAGCTCAGCTTGAGCCGTCAACTCGTCCTCCGACGGTCCCCGGGTATCTGCGGGATCATCGGAGTCGTCAGTACCCATATGCCAATTGATACCCGCCTCTATCAAAAAGGTTCCCCCACCTCTATCGAAGTGTGATTAGCCGTGTGAAACCCGTGATACCGGATTAACCGCTTGATAATCATGATAATGGGTTAACTGGCGGTAGCCGGTGACGATGTGTTCGTGAGTACACGGTCGAAGACACACACCCCTCTATCGATGTGTTTTTGCACAAGAGTCCAGAGGGATATCTGCGTTACGTCAGGTCAATCCACCGGTGATCGGTAGAAACCACACGCTTAACATCCTCTTGAACGGGTTTGGACGATAGAATAGTAGGATAGAAAACGTTGTCTGATAAACCACAGAACACAAAGGGCGCAACACATCGAACACATCGATAGAGGGGTGTGTGT
>NZ_NHPG01000074.1:0-19168 GCF_002252965.1 Halorubrum sp. Ea1 | reverse complement strand
ATCGGATTCAACAAAGCAGTCCGGACAGTTTGGGCGGGTGAGGAATGGGAACTCCACTTCGTCTGTAAGGTCGAGATCGACGTGGCTGAAGCCCCCGGTGAGAAGACGGTGGGCGTTGATCTCGGTATCAACAACTTCGCCGCGCTCGCCTACGAGGACGGTCACAGCGATTTGTATCCGCTGAACTGTCTGAAGCAGGACGACTACTACTTCAGCAAGCGGATTGCCCAGTGTGATGACTCGAACTCCGAGCAGGCCACCCAGCTGAATCAAAAAAAGTCGGCTCGTCGTACCCACTATTTCCACACGCTCTCGAAACACATCGTTCAGCGGTGTGTTGAGGAAGGTGTTGGAACGATCGTAGTGGGTGATCTCTCAGGGATTCGCGAAGACGATGACACTGATGAGTCGAAGAACTGGGAAAACACGGCAATCTCGACTTACACTCGTGGGCATTCGACCGATTCACCGACCTCCTCGAATACAAGGCGGAGATGGAAGGTATTGTCGTTGAGGAAGTCTCCGAGGAGGACACGTCGAAGTCGTGTTCTTGCTGTGGTCGTAAACGTGACGCGAACCGTGCTGAACGTGGGTTGTACGTCTGCGACGACTGCGGTACAGTGGCGAATGCTGACGTGAACGACGCTGAGAACATCCGACAGAAAGTATCTCCGAGTTCACCGAATCTGTCGGTGAATGGGAGTAACGGCTGGTTGGCACAGCCATCGACGTTCCTGTTTGACAAGGAAGCTGGTGCATTCGCACCTCAAGAACGGGTCACGTCGTAAACCACAATATCCCAACCCAGCGGCACGGTGCCGTGGGAATCCTCGCGCTTCAGCGCGGGGAGGATGTCAAAGGCGGACGCACAGGAGAAGCTAAGCATCCACTTTCAAGAGTCTATCCTTCCCACGCTGACACCGCTCGCGTTCGATCCGGCGCACCCGTTTCCGTTCATTTCGAACCTCTCGCTTTCGCTCGCGGTGCTCTCGTCGAACGGTGCCGACGAAACGACGTTCACTCGGACCAAGATCCCGCCGAATCAACTTCGGCTCGTAAGTGTTCCCGACGGGAACAGACGGTACGTACTCATCGAGTCCAACCTCAACCTCCTGCTCCCCGACCTCAAGATCAGCGACGTGTACAAGTTCAAAGTTACACGAAACGCCGAGGTGCGGCGTGACGAGGAGGTGGCCGAAGACCTCATCGACATGGTTGAGGAAGTCCTCGAACAGCGTCGCTTCGCGACGGTCGTCCGTCTGGAAGTCGACGACGAGATGCCCGAGGAGTCACTCTCGATCCTGAAGAGACAGCTTGAGGTGGACGACCGAGAGGTGTTCTATCGAAACGGTCCGATCGACTTCGAGGACTTCTTCGAGCTCGTCGATCTCAATCGTCCCGATCTCAAGCCCTCGGAATGGACCCCGAAACCACACCCGCGACTCTGGTCGGTGACGAACGATATCTTCGAGGAGATTCGGGCGGGTAATATCCTCACGCATCACCCGTATCACTCCTTCGAGGGGACGGTCCAGCGGTTCCTCCACGCGGCGGCGAACGACCCGGACGTGCTCGCGGTGAAGGCGGTAATCTACTGGACCGCAAGCGATTCGAAGGTGATCCAGAGCCTCATCGACGCCGCCGAAAACGCGAAATAGGTGGCGATAATGGTCGAACTGAAGGCTCGGTTCGATGAAAAAACAACCTCGAGTGGGTTCGGCAACTCGAAGAGGAGGGGATCCACGTCGCCTACGGGACCGTGGGTCTGAAAACACACGCGAAGACGGCGCTCGTCGTGCGCCAAGAAGACGAAGGTTCAGCTCTACTCGCACGTCGGCACCGGTAACTACCACTCGGGGACAGCGAAGGGGTACTCGGACCTGGGGCTGTTGACCGCCGACCGGGATATCGGATTCGACCTCACAAAGGTGTTCAATTTCTTCACCGGACCGACGCTCGACGACCGCTTTCGGAAGCTCCTGATCGCACCTGTGACGATGCGGGAGCGGTTCACGGAGATGGTCAGGCAAGAGGCAAAACACACCCGCGCCGGTCGGCGGGCGCGAATCGTGGTCAAGGTGAACGGGCTCGAAGGCCCCTTGATGGTCGAGGAGCTGTACCGTGCCTCAATGGCCGGAGTCGATATTGGTTTGATCGTCCGAGACATCTGCCGGCTCCGACCCGGCGTCGAAGGGGTGAGCGACAACGTCACCGTACACTCGATCGTCGGCCGCTTCCTCGAACACGCCCGGATATTCTACTTCGAGAACGAGGGCGAACCCCGGTGGTATATCGGATCGGCCGATTGGATGACTCGCAACCTAGACTACCGCGTTGAGGCGGTCGCCCCCGTCGAGACCACGGAGCTCCGAGAGCAGCTCCGGTTCGTCTTGGAGGCCTCCCTGAGCGACAACCGCCGTCGGTGGGTGATGCGGAGCGACGGGAGCTACGAACGGGTCTCAACCGACGATGGACTGATACAAGACATCCAAGAGCGCTGATGGCGGCCACGGAGGCAGCTCTTGACCGCGGATACGGGCCCGGAATGGCGGTCGATCCGGACCGTATCGAAGAGGAACTGCTCGTCGAGAACGTCGGAGAGAGCGAGCCGGACGCCGACCCCGCGGAGCCCAACGGGATCGCTCCCGATAACGACGGAGGACGACCGCATTCGGACGGCGGCGACGCGTCCGTCTTCGACGCATACGGCGAGCACTGGTATCGTCCGGACAGCGACACGTACAGTTGGGTGGTCCGTACGACCGACGGTGAGCGACGATAGTTCAAGACACGGGGTGGGGCGCGCCGTCGGCTACGGGCAGAGTACAACGGCTCTGAGGGCCGAAACGAGGAGTAAATCAGCGGCATCATCGTCGCTCCGCTTCCACAGAGACGGACTTGACCGCAGCCGTTGAGGCCGCTTAGGCGGGATCGACGACCTTCGAGCTGGCGCGATCCTGATGTGTCTTCGACGCGACGGTACGGAACTCGTCGTTCCGGTAATCGTATGCGGTGAGCTCTCCGCCGTAGACGCAGCCGGTGTCGAGCCCGACGGCGTGTTCGCGCTCCACCGGCCGATCGTGGACCGTGTGACCGAAGAAGACGCGGTGCGGTCCGTCGTAGTCGTCGTACCAGAACGGCCCGTCGTACCCGTCGCCATGTGGGGAACGCATCGTCAACAGCTCGTCGGTGGCGTGGTCTTCGAGCGATCGTTCGGGGTCGACGCCGCCGTGCACGACGAGGACGGTGTCGAACGAGATCGCGATCGGAAGCGACTCGAAGTACTCTCGGTCCCCCTCGCGGAGCCAGTCGGGGTCTTTGTCGCCGCGCAGGATCTTCTGTTCGTTGTTCCCGCGGACGCTGACGAGACGCGGGTCCGCGCGGACGAAGTCGACGACGCCGGGGCTGTCGGGGCCCTTCCGCACGAGGTCGCCGACGAAGATAACGAGGTCATCATTATTTAATTCGAGCCGCGAAATGAGCCGTTTGAGTGCGTCCAAGCTCCCGTGAACGTCTCCGACGACGTAGATATCTTCGTACCGATCGACGTCGAACCGAGTGTGATGTGTTTCGATGTCGGCGCCGAACTGAGGTTTCGTGCTCATGTATTGGTGTTAGAGGGAGCGTGCGTCCCCGTTTGAACCGGCGTTCAATCACGTGTAGCCACTCGCCCGGTTAAGCCGTTTCTAATAGCGGACTATACCGCTATGTAGCCCTCGTGGGCGCGGGTCGACTGTCGTGACGTCAGGAGGGGTCAGCGGCGTTAGTTCGCCCGTTCCGGCTCTGGATCGCGTATCGACTCCCCGCAACGGACCGCGCGACGGAGGCCGACCTCCACGATGCGATCGCCGCACTCAGCGGTTCGGCGCAGTCCCCGCGAGACGCGGCGGAGCTCTGCTGCGTCGCTCCCGCCGTCGGCCAGTTTTTGGTCGAAGGCGTCGAGACGCTCCCGGATCTGTCGCAGGTCATCAATTGCGGTCCGTGCCACGTCGACGTTCGCGTCGCCGAGGACGACGTCCACCCCGTCGGACACGGTCCCGCGGACCGCGTCGCCGATGTCGCGACACTCCTCCAGTCGCGCCTCCACGGGGGCCTCGTCGAGCGATGCCGCGGCGTCACCGATTTCCGCCGCGGCGTCGCGGACGCGATCCAGCTCGCGCATCGCGGTCCACGACTCGAACAGCTCCGAACGGTTCTTCCCGAGGGAGTCGACTTCGCCTAGGTCCGCCATGCTACAGGAGACGGACCGTTCGATCATCGCCGACAGGCGGTCGACCTGATCTTCACGGGAGCCGATTGGCGGCGAGTCGGGGGGTGACACGAGGGCAGCGACGGCATCGCGGTGGACCGAGCGCACGGTGAACGCCAGCTGCCGGAGCGACTGGCTCACCGACACCTCCTCCGAGTCCAGCATGATCCGCACCGTCGTCCCGGCCCCCGACTCCGCGGTAACCGACATCCCAATCCGCTCGCGGGCGACCCTCTCGACGACCCGCCGGGCTTCCGGCGTGAGCGGTCCGTCCCGCTCGATTGTGACCTCTCGCGCGCCGGCCACGTACGCCGCCCGCAGCGCGCGCTCGATCATCTCCGGATCGCTGGACTCGATCAGAGTGGCGGACGGCGCCTCGTCGCCGGTTCGCTCTCGCGCTTGGACCGCCAACACCCCGTCGATGTAATCGTGTAGCGTCACGACGTCGCCGGCGGAGAGGCCGTGCGACTCGGCCCATGCCTTCGGGAGCGAGACCGTGTACGTTCCGTTTCCGACGGTCTGAATCTTTCGCGTTTCCATAATCAGTAGAGCAGCTCCGGGTCGTTCTCGACCATGTACAGGGTGCGCGCCGCGATATTCACGGCATGGTCCGCGACCCGCTCTAGGTCTCGGATCGTCAGCAGCACTCGCGAGACATCGTCCAACAACCGCTCGGCGGCCCACGAATTGTCATCGTTCTGCGCTATCAGGTCTCGGGTGACGCTCTCGCTGGCGTGTTGACACATAGCATCAACCTCGTCGTCGGCCTCGGCGATCGCGCGACACTCGTCGGCGTCCCGCGTCTCGTACGCCGCGAGGCTGCGTTCGAGGAGCGCGCGCGCCGCCTCCCCGAGCGCCTCGATCTCCGCGTCCGGCGCGACCGTCCGCGTCGCGGTCCGCGAATAGTTCGCGAGGTTGACGGCGAGGTCGCCGACCCGTTCGAGGTCGGTGATGATCTTGAACGAGGCAGTGACGAACCGGAGGTCGCCGGCGACCGGCTGCTGGAGCGCGAATAGGTCGACGCAGCGGTCCTCTAACCGCAGGTACGTCTCGTTTATTGCGGCGTCGCCGTCGATGACGTCTCGCGCTAGCGACTCGTCTCGGCGCTCGATCGCTTCGAGGCTCCTGTCGAGTCGCTCGACGACTTGATCGCCCATCGCGAGCACGTCGGACTGGAGCTCGTCGAGCGAGTCCTGATAGCGTTCCCGGGGCATGCGATTACCCGAACTTCCCCGTAATGTAGTCTTCGACGCGCTCGCTGTGCGGGTCCTCGAACACCTGGTCGGTGTCGCCGTACTCGACGAGCTCGCCGCCCGTGAGGAACACCGCGGTCTGGTCCGAGATGCGCGCGGCCTGCTGCATGTTGTGGGTGACGATGACGACGGTGTACCTCTCCGAGAGGTCGTCGATCAGGTCCTCGATCTTCGCGGTGGCGATGGGGTCGAGCGCCGACGCGGGCTCGTCCATCAGGATGATCTCCGGGTCGACCGAGAGGGCGCGGGCGATACAGAGGCGCTGCTGTTGCCCGCCCGAGAGCCCGAGCGCGTTGTCGTCGAGGCGGTCGCTCACCTCGTCCCACAGCGCTGCGTCGCGGAGGCAGCGCTCGACGAGTTCGTCGCGCTCCTCGGCGTCGCTCCGGTTCAGCAGCCGGGCGAGCAGCCCGGTATCGAGGTCGCCGTGCTTCTTCGGGCCGTAGGCGATGTTCTCGCGGATCGACTTCGGGAACGGGTTCGGCGACTGAAACACCATCCCGACCCGCTTCCGAAGCTCGACGAGGTTGACCCCGTCCTGATAGATCTCTTCGCCGTCCAGCTTCACCGAGCCGTCGATCCGGGCGGAGCTGACCCGGTCGTTCATCCGGTTGAGACAACGGAGGTACGTCGACTTCCCGCAGCCGGACGGGCCGATCAGGGCGGTGACGCTCTTCTCCGGGATCTCCATCGAGACGCCCTTCAGGGCGTGGTCGTCGCCGTAGTGGACGTCGAGGTCCTCGACGGTCATCTTCGCCTCACCGGCGAACTCGTACTCGGTCCACTCGTCGCGGGTCTGCTCGACGGTCTCGCCCGTCGTCGTGGTCAGCGGCTGGTCGGTGTCTGTCGTTTCGGTATCTGTCGTCGCGGTCTCCGTCTGCGTCTGTGGAGTAGTGTTCTCGCTCATTGGATTCAGGTGTGCTTGAGGCGCCGCCGGAAGTAGTAGCGCGTCGCGATGCCGATCGCGTAGAAGGAGAGGACGACCATCAGGAGGACCAGCGCCGTCGCCCAGCGGAACTCGTCGGCGTTCCCGACGTTGCTGCTCGCGCCGACGCCGGCCGTGATGAGGGCGTACAGCTGGTACGGGAGCGCCGAGGTGGCCTGGAGGAGCTCCGGGTTCGCGACGAACGGCGGCGCTGCCGTGAACTGGAAGCCGCCGATGACGTCGGCCGTCTGCTCGCCCGGAACGAAGGTGCCGCCGGCCATCGTCAACAGGATTGGCGCCGTCTCGCCGGCGATCCGGCCGACACCGAGGATGACGCCGGTGACGACGCCCGGGAGGGCCGCCGGCAGCACGACGCTCCGGATCGTCTGCCACTTCGACACGCCGAGAGCGGCGCTCGCGTCGCGGTACTCGTCGGGAACGGAGAGCATCGCCTCGCGCGAGGTGATGACCACGAGCGGCAGCAGCATGAAGCCGAGTGTGATCATGCCCGAGAGCAGCGACTTCCCGTTGCCGAACCGCGGGATGAGGAAGGCGAACCCGAACAGCCCGAAGACGATGCTCGGGGTGCTCCACAGCCCGTTCGTCGCGACTTCGACGACCTGCGTGAACCGGCCGCGCTCGGCGTACTCGGTGAGGAACAGCGCCGCACCGACGCCGAGCGGGACCGCCAGCACGACCGCGCCGATGACGAGCCAAACCGTACCGACGATCGCCGGCAGCACGCCCTGGAAGTCGTTGAACAGGGCGACGCCGTTCATGAGGAACGGAACCGAGACCGGGAGCGCGACCGACACGCCGAAGATCGACGTCGTCGGTCCGGTCCCGAGTCCGAACTCGGTGCCGTTCAGCAGGCCGGGGATCCCCTGAACGACCACGAAGGCGACGAGGATGAACAGGAAGGCGACGATGGAGAGCGCGTTCACGTAGACGAGCGCGTACGCGCCCATGTGTCGCCCGCGGGCGCCGAAGCCGCCGTACGCCTTCGCCGACGCCCAGCCTCCGTACAGCGCGCTGAACAGCGTCGAAACGGGGATGAGGAACTCCGCGGTGATCGCGGCCTGCTGTGCCCAGCCGAGTTCCCACACCCACGTCGGGCCGATGGCGCCCGTCAAGAAGACGAGCCCCATCACCCCGAGGAGGGCTCCGAGCGGGACCGTCGATCCGAGGTCCTCGCGCGGGAGGACGGTGGCCGCGAACACGACGGCGCCGGTAGCGACCCCGGCGACGACGCCGACTCCCGCGCCGAGGCCGAGCGTCTGGCTCGCGACGCTACCCCCGATGACGACCCACGGGATGGCGGCGCCGAAGCCCGCGATGAGCCCGGCGCTCGGGTCCGGATTCGTCTCGACGTAGCCGAACCGCGACCCGACGCCGAAGGCGATCACCGTGACGCCGAGCGCGGTCAGGAGGCCGCCGAGCAGCGTCACGGTCTGCACTCCGACGATCGTTCCGGTGAGGCTGATCCGTTCGAACATCGCAGCGATGGCGAGCGCGAACAGCACCGCCGAGAGCCCGACGGCCACCGCGGCGACGGCGTCCGTCTGGTTCGTCTCCGACTCGACCAGCCGCGTGTCGGTCTGGCCCGCTCCCGCCATCAGATCTCACCCCCCAGTCGCTTGTGCATCCGCCATTCGATGTACTGCGCGCCCACCGAGATGACGAGGACAGTGACGAACAGGATTACGCCGGCGACGAACAGCGCGTCCATCTGGAGCCCGTCGGCCTCGCCGTAGTTCCGCGCGATGATCGAGGTCAGCGTCTCCTGGCCGTAGAAGACGTTGACCAGCGGTTCCGTGAGCCGGGGGACGCCGCGGAGCATCACCGTGGCGGCCATCGTCTCGCCGATCGCCCGGCCGACGCCGAGCAGGACCGCGGCGGAGACGCCCGAGAACGCCGCCGGCAGCGTGATCGAGGTCATCGTCTGCCAGTCGGTCGTCCCCATCGCCAGCGACCCGCTCTTCATCGACTCCGGGACGCTGCTTAGCGCGTCTTCCGCGACAGAGACGACAGTCGGGAGCGCCATCAGGCCGACGACGATGCCGACGAAGAGGTACGACCCCTGTCCGACCGTCTGGAACTGGTCGGAGGCCCACGGGCCGAGCACGGTGAAGCCGATGAACCCGTAGACGATGGAGGGAATGCCGGCGAGGATCTCGACGCCCGGCTTGACGACCTCGCGGACGGTCGCGGGAGCGATCTCCGAGAGGAACAGCGCCGCCGAGACGCCGAGCGGCGCGGCGACGGCCGACGCGATGAGCGTCACCATCACCGTGCCGTGGATCATCGGCACCATCGAGTACCGGATCGGCGGCGAGACCGCGTCCCAGTTCGGCTGGATGAACATCCGGAGCCCGGGGACCGTGATCCCGTACACCGTCGCGCTCTCGTACCGGATCACCGGGATCGACTCCCGGAAGATGAACACGATGATCAGCCCGAGAATGAGGATCGTCGACACGGTCATCATCAGCGCGATGAGGTACGCCGTCTCCTCCTGATAACGGACCCAGCCAATCGCCGACGAGGCGAGGAAGGTGGCGAAGGGGACGATAGTCCAGTTCGAGACGGCGAGGAATCCGGCGAGCGCGCCGAGGAGCGACAGCGCCATCACCGCGAGGATCGCCAGCGCGGCCGGTTCGGTCTCGTCGGCGAACCGCTTGGTCCGCCGGACCTGCTCGGCGACCGCGCTCCGGATCCGTCCGTCTCGGGGGTCTGTTACCTGTGCCATGGATTTGGTATGAGTGGCATGTGCGTTTCGTGTATCATAGAAGTGTTTTCACATCGAAGGCGGATTCCGAACGTCTCGGGAGCGCGGGCGTCCGGGGGAGACGATCCCCGGGCGGCGCGACGGCCCTATCACGGCGTGTGACGGAGTCCGATTCGGTTCGGACCTACGGCGCCAGCAGGTCCTCGGTGGCGACCGACGAGACCTGCTCTTTCATCGATTCGAGGTCGCTCGTCGGGAGCGGGATGTAGTTGTTCCCCTCAACGAAGACGGTCTGTCCGTACTCGTTGAGGAACATGTTAACGAACGCCGCCTCGCGCTGGTCGTACCCGCCGCCGTCGGGGTTGCTCTCCTCGATGAGCGTGTACATGTGGAGGTCACGGTTGAGCGGGTAGCTGCTGTCAAAGATGGTGTTCTCCGCGTCACGGCTGGTCTCGTACAGCGTCCCGTCGAACTCGATGGCGATCGGGGTGACTGTCTCGCTGGTGAACGCGAGCGCCATGTACGCGATAGCGCCCTCGTTCTGGGAGACGGCCTGGGCGACTTGCTGGTTCTGTCCGAAGCGCGTGTCCACGCCCGACATCGAGGCGTCGGCGCTGCCGAGCATGTTCAGGCGGAACGAGGTGTCGGTGCCCGACCCCTCGGCGCGGCCGATGGCGTAGATCTCCTGGTCGTAGTCGATGCCGTCGATCTGGTTCCAGTTCGTGATCTCGTCCTGATAGATCCCGCGGATGTCCTCGCCCGTCAGTTGGGTGACGCCGGCGTCCGCGACGTCGGAGCTGATGACGACCGGCTGCCCGTCGCGGCCGACGACGTTGTCGACGACCTCGTTCTGGGCCTTCTCCTCGCTCCAGCCGAGCTCGGCCGTGATGGGGCCGGAGGAGTTGCCGATGTCGACGAGCCCCTCGGTGACCGCCTCGCAGCCGGTTCCCGAGTGGCTCAGGCCGACCGTCGTCGGGAACGGCGGCGAGGAGCGCTGCTCGGTCGGCTCGAAGCCGAACTTCGAGGCGAAGTAGTCGGCGAGGAGCATGTCGTCCGCGCCGTCGGACGAGAGCGCGTTCCAGCCGGGGACCGAGCCCTCGTCGTTCGCGCCCCAGTACTCGCCGTCGCTCGGCGGGGCGTTGGAGTTCCAGTACGAACTCCCCGTGTTCGAGATCGGGTACACCGTCGACGAGCCCTCCGCGTTGAGCAGGGCCGTGCTCGGACCGGAGCCGCCATCGCCGCCGTCGCCGCCGTCGCTGCCGGACCCGCCGTCACCGCCGTCACCGCTGGAGCCGCCGTCACCGCCGTCACCACTCCCGCTCTCGCTCTGATCGCCACAGCCCGCCAGGCCGGCGGTGCCGAGCGCTCCCGAGGTGATGAGGACCTTCCGCCGCGATACGACGCCGTCAGTCCAGTTCCGGTCTGACATCAACTGAGGGGATACCTTACTATAAAAAGAAAGCTTATAATTCTAATATATTCGAGGACAGAGAGCCACGTAGCGGTACCCATCCTATATATTACCCTTTCGGCTATATACTACGCAATATCGGTATGTTGGGGACTGTTCATGAATGATCGACTCTGACGGAAGGTATAGGGCCCCCCGTCGGAAATGCCGAGGTATGAGTGAGTTCGCGCCCCCAGAGGTTCACCTCGACGAGCTCGTCGACGACGTCGCCGACCGGACGGGTGAGGACCCGGAGTCGGTCCGGACGTGGCTCGACCCGTTCACCGACGACGGGAGCGTCACGCCCGAGGCGATCGAGGCGACCGTCACCGACGTCTCGCAGATACTCGCCACCGCCGAGACGCGGGTGGACCTCGCGACGCGCACCGTCGAGGACGCGAGCGACGCCGTCGCCGACGTCCCGAACCTGGAGATCGTTGGGGTCCGACAGAACGCCTTCGAGGAGCGGCTCGCCGATCTTCGGTCGGACGTCGAGGAGCTCGGCGGGGAGCTCTCGGCGGCGGCGAACGACCTCGACTCGCCGGTCGATATCTACGAGGCCGCCGTCAACCTCCACGAGGTGACGACCGACGCGCAGCGGATCGTCCGTGTCGCTCACGACCTCGAAACCGAGATCGAGGCGTTCGAGGCGTGGCTCGGATCGGCTAACCGACGTCGCGACGCGCTCGTCGACGACGTCGAGGCCGCCGAGGAGTCCGTCGAGTCCCTCGGAGAGACCGTCGAGTCGCTTCGGAATGTGGACGACCCTGGCCTGGAGCGGTGGTTCGACGCGGCCGTGCAGGCGCGCGTCCTCGACGTCGTCGTCGCCGATCTCCGGGCCGAGGCGGCCGGCCTCCGCGAGTGGGCGGAGCGCGAGGACAAGTCGTTCCCGGACGACGTCGAGACGCGGATCGAATCGATCCGGGACGAGGCTACGGCGAGCGCCTCGGCGCTCGCGGACCATCCCGACTGGGACGATCGGTTCGACGAGCGGCTCGAGGATCTCGACGCCGCGCTCTCAGCCGTCGAACCGCCGGTCGCCTGGGGCCGCGTCGACGAGGTAATTCAGGAGGCACGCGAGGGGATCGCGGCCGACGGACCGAGCGGGGACTGAGGACAGGTCGCCCGGATTGCGGCCCCGATGACTCCGTTTTCGATCCGGTCCCCAACCCGGGGACGGATCAGCGATGCGTCGGCGGTGGCGATTGTAGCGCGGGGCGCCAACAGCTTCATTATCCGGTGACCACGAGAAAAAATTGTGTCTCAAAGGGGCCCCGCTGCGATCGCAATAGCGTTTCTCCTTGTTCTCGCGGGGTGTGGGGGCGTCGCCTTCGATGACCCCGCCCCGACGACGGACCCTCCGGCGACGGGTTCGACGTCGAACTCAACCACCGTCTCCGACGAGACGCTCGCCGACGCCGAGTTCCCGGAGGGGTTCTCCCGGTCGGAGATCGATATCGCGACGGCTCGCAGGCTGTCGATCACGTTCCTCCGGACGGAGCCGGTTTCCGGGGTCGCTCTCGAACGATTCCGTCCCGGCGCGTACGCCGACTACCAGTACGAAGCGAACGCGACGCGGACCAGGTTCCGCCTCGACGTGCACAACGGATACGCTGACGTCAGCCAGAGCGACGTCTACGTTGAGTCGAACGTTCGACACAGCCGTAGCGGGCGGAACGGGCAGGCCGCTTTCGAGGCGACGAACGGCTCGGTGGACGAGACTCGGTTCCGCGCGGCCGATTCGATGTGGGCCGTGGTCTCCAGGATTCTGACGATCGGCGAGTTTCGAGCGGTCCGGGTCACCGAGAACGCCGACGAACGCCGCATCCGATACGCGATCACCGACGTCGCCGCCCGGAACGCGACCGACGTTCGAGGGTACCTGACCGTCGACGGAGACGGGGTCGTCCGAGAGGCTCAACTTCTGTACGGCCAGGGGGGCGAGCCCAAGCGGTTCCAGTACAGCGTCACGTCCCGTTCGGCGAGCGGCGTCGCGCCGCCCGCGTGGCTCCCCGCCGCTCGCGCGAACAGTCGCTTCGAACCCGGATCAGAGACGAACGTGGGATCGACGGTCGACGGAACGAACGACAGCGAGAATAGTAGTCGGTGGGTTAGGATCCGCGGGTAGCCGAGACCCTGTCGTTCGAGCTGATCGGAGTAGTTGGCGTCTTTTTCCAACATAAATGACAGTCTTATGGCATGACTGGTAGCCGATTCGATAGAGAAATATATATTCCTCATAGTAACACCAAAGAGTCGTACCCCCCGTTTTCACCGTGTCGTGTCCTCAAAAAAGTCGGTGGCGCTCCCGTCCGAATACGACACACTATACCTCGGTATCGGACTGTACGATCCGAGCTCCGGAGATATTCTAGATGCGAACGAGCGGTTGGAACAGATACTCGGATACCCCCTCGATAAGCTACGTAGGCTCTCGGTGGACACGTACACGGCGAACACGTATCCACAGTCGGCGTCCGAGTTCCGCGACCGGCTCCGAGCGAGCGCCGACGGTGACCCGCAGCGGTTCATCTGGCGAGCCAAACGAGCCGACGGTGAGCTCGTCTGGCTTCAGCTGCATGTATCTCAGCAGCGCTTCTCAGAGCGGGATTGCGTCATCGTCGAGGTCCGGGATATCACCGATCACTACGAGTCGCGTCACCGGGCCGAGCTGTTCTGGCGTATCCTCCGACACAACCTTCGGAACGAGGCGGCGATCATCCTGGGCTATGCGGATCAGATCGCGACACACAGTAGAGTCGAGGGGATATCGGAGAGCATCGCTGCGATTCGTTCCCGCGGTGAAAATCTCGGTAGCATGGCCGAATCGGTGAAAGAGATCGAACGAGCGATCACGGACGCCCGGGCGGAACACGTCCGGCAGCCCGCGCTGGCCACCGTCAGGGAGGTCGCAGCCCGAACGAGGGCCGAGTACCCCGCCGCGGAGATATCCGTCGAGGAACGCGAAGAGATGTGGATCGAAGTGAACGACGCGTTCGGTTACGCGGTCAGACACGCGGTTGAAAACGCGATCGTTCACAGCACCGAACGGGCCCCGACCGTCGAGATAACGGTCGGGCCCTCACCGAACACCGGTCGCGTCGAGATCCGAATTAAGGACGCGAATCCGACGATCCCGACGGAGGAAATCGAGGCGCTGTTCGCACCGGCCGAGACCACGAACACGTCTCACGGGTCAGGGATCGGTCTGTTCGCGATGAAGTGGTGTATCGAGTCCCTCGGTGGCGAAGTGATGTTCGACACCCGAACGCCGCGAGGGAACGTCGTCCACCTGTATCTCCCGTCGAAGCGGCCGCCCGATACGGCCGATGAGTGACATCCACGCGACGACCCGAACGAGCGGCTCCGTTGAACCCCCCTGGACCTGAGATGAAGCCCGTGTCGAACGAAGCGGACGGAATCAGGGCGGCCGGATCCCACAGATGAGCCCGTTGAGATCCGATTCTCCGGGCGAATCCTTGCCTGAAACGGCCGGTCTAGGAGACTTGCCTACCGCTCGGAAGTGTATTCGTCGAAGAGCGTTGAAACACGCTGCTGGATCTCATCCCGGATACGGCGAACCTCTTCTAATGACCGTCCGTGCGGGTCGTCAAGTGCCCAGTCGCGGACTTCGACGTCCGCGTTGAGTTCCAGTGTCGAACAGCCCATCGTTGCAACGATGGTCGCGTTGTTGAGGTCCGTCGTCGAGACTTTCTGTGGAACACGGTCGGAGAGGTCGATATCGACCTCCGCCATCGCTTCGACGACCTCGGGATGGACCTCCTCAGCGGGCTGTGTTCCCCCCGTTAAGACGTGTACTGTGTCTTCAAGCCCGCGCCGTGAGCGTTCCCGTTCGGCGAACGCTGTCGCCATCTGACTTCGGCCCGCGTTCTGTACGCAAACGAAACCAAGCGTTACCCTCTCATCGTTCATACGATGTCTAGTATCAAAACAATCATAACACTATCTAAGATTGATATTGAGCGGTATATAGACCGCACCGAGCGGAACCGGGGTTGAACTATCACTAATAAGGATCTGTTAAAATCCTCAAACGGTGATATATTTTCGGCGGCGTGCTGAATACAGAGCGCGCACGCAGCAGACGGACCAGAGGTAAGTGATCGCTCGTCGCACTCGCCGTGTGGAGAACAGGTTATCCGCTGGCGGTCGTAAAATAAATTATGATATTCACAAAATAGTTTATTGACTGTGCTGATCCGTAGCATATGCTCGATTGGGTCCCCGAAAACCCCAAGGTGCGGGCTGCTGCTGCCTCGATTAGTGCGGTGTTTAGTGCTTCCGTCTACTCGAGAGTTACTCCGCTGGGGAGATCGAGCGTTGAGACATCGAACATTTCGGTACCTGTGGCGGTCACGCTCCGGCCGAGAAGCCCCGGTCGCGAAACGTGGACTTCGAATCCACAGTATAGTTGCCGGGGGAGCGCGGTACTCGACGGTCGGAAGCGACCCGCGACCGTGATCGTTCCATCGGAATGCACCTCAGGAGCGTGGACAACAAGATCACGTCGAGAATCGTGATAGCCGTAGGTTGTCTGTATCTCGGGCCATTGGTTCGGGTGGACAAACGCTCGGAGGCCTGCGACGTCATCGTAGCTCCGGGGAATACCCAGTCGGAACCGAAACCAGTCTGCCTCATAGCCTTTGAATCCCTCTCCAGCGGCGATCCCACCAACCGTAGAATTCAATCGAAAGGTCAGGACTGGTTCGCTCGGTTGCTCTGGCCCGGCTGTATCAAACGCCCGGAGCCGTATCGCTGCGTAGCCAATACCGTCGTTATCATCGCCGTTCTCGACAGCGCGTGCGGGGTAGTCCCAGAGTATCGTTTCGCCGTCTGTTCGAGTAGCGACGTCGACGTCATCGGTAGTTCCGAGACTGCGACCAGAACACCCGGCTAAACTGAGGCTGCTAGCCGTTATACTGCCGGCGACAAACTCCCGCCGAGAGTGAGTGGAGGGCTTCCCAACCATGGTTACGGTGCTGTTTCAGCACTCTGTATAATTTATTTTTCTTTGATCCAGTCAGGCGTTACTGGATGAGCAGGCAGGTAATGACATGGCATGTGTCGCAATACTTTCCGTCCACAAATCAAGCACGACCACTGTTCGATAGACAAAATTATTGACTGTTTGCAATTTGTTCGACAGCTATCACTAGTCGATAAAAAAGGTATAGAAGAAATATACTCACTCCGATACTCAACAATCCACCCCACACGCGGCCCAGAGTACGAAATTAGCAGTAACAAGCATACTGTACAGGAAGGACAAAACGAGTAGGCTGACGACGGTGGGTACGGTAAAGCGAGGAACTTTGTTTCGCAGATCGGCGACAGCCATATGGGGTAGATGAGGTTTAGCTATCTTAAATTCTGTGACGTTTTGTGGAGCTCACGGCCGTGCTACCGATGTGGTTCAGCGTGAAATATCCGGAATAAGCACCTTGTCGCGCTGATATATGAATATTTTATACCATCTTTGATTGTCTTCGAGTAGTTAGCGAAACCACTGCAAGTTGAACGTGAGTCGCAATTCTTTGATGACAAATTGGCAGATGGAAAAAATATACAGCAATCTTGGTCAGTCGGAATCAAAGAATCAAGCCCAGAGACATGATTTGGACTCTCTGAGACTACTCCGTGGTAGAGCAGCCATCAAAATTAGGAATACTCGGCATATCTCTGAACGTTCCATCGAAGTCAATTCGAACAGTTACAGAATAGCAATCACCCCGTCGGCTTGTCGGATACGTCCGCTGGATTGAATCCGCACCTCCGTCAAGTCGTGCACTGACCGTATATTCGCGTGCACCGGTTGGAATTCCGTCTTGTTGAGTGAGAACTGGTTGTGGCTCGTCACCCGGGGGAACGCGCTGGGTTGCTTCAAATACTGTTTCGTTGTCGCTTCCTATTTTCACCCGGACATCGTGAGGGACATCATCCATGTTCAAGAAGACGAGTTCACCAATCCTTGTACGTGAGCGAGCAAAGATTCCGATACATCCAGTCATTCCCACTGCAACTCCAGCACTCAAGGCAGCTAAGATCCTGCGACGTGAATAGTTGGCAGACATGTTCTGCGCTACATTATCCGACCGTCAAAACGTCTCTGGGACTGGGCATGCAGTTCGCAATATCACTGAAACCCTGTATCAATAGGAAATGTCTGATAAAAATGAGCACCTCGTGATGTATGCATCATCTGTATTCAGCAGCCGGTTCCTTTCAGTATCTGAGGATTTCAACAGGGCCACTAATAAAGGATTTCGACGGAGCCCGCAAGTACTTTGTAATGGTCGATCGTACCCGAACCGGTGTCGCGTCGAGACGTTGTCCTCCCGCTCATCGTCCTGCTCGTTCTGATGACTGCCGGGTGTACGGCCTTCGACGCCTCCTCCGCCGACGTGACCGTCGAAAATTCCGAGTCGTCGAGATACCAGATGACGGTCTACGTGTTCGAAGAGCCGGTCGGCGCGGGCAACGTCACGTTTCGGGTGACGAACGAGACAGGCACCCGGAAAACGATAGGATTCGCTCAACTCGAAACCGGTGGTCCATACTTCAACCACTCCCTAGGCAAGGAGTGGAACGCGACGGAACGCCAAGTGGCCGTCCCGGCGAACGAAACGACGACCGCCTCGTTCGGCGCCTGGGAGCCCAGCACGGCGATCGTATACGTGTTCGAAGGAGCCGACGGGCGCGTGATACGGACCGATTTTGCCGAGTGCGCGTCAGGCTCACTGAGTCACACCTTCGTGTTCTCGGAGGGACCCGAAAACGGGTACCGAACGCACTGTCCACCGGCTCCGTAGAAGCACTCGATCCCGCGGTTCTCACGGTTACACCGGACACAAACCGGTCTCCGAGAGATCACTGTCCAACTCGATTTCCTGTTCGGCGAGACCGCAGGCATCACTGACCGAAGCTCGCGGCGGCGCCGAACGAGAACGTGGTAGCCGCTGACGTGTATCACGGCCGCTTCGGTGGCGGGAACAGGGCGGTCCGAACGTGGTGTGGGCGCTTGACTGATTTCGTAGACTAATTCGCATCTCTTGCCGGCGGCCGACTCCTCTTTTTCACCCTCAGTACCCACCGATATCCGGTCAGTGTCGCGGGTCATTTGTTCTACACCAGTGCCCATCCTCGACCGCGAGTTGAGCGATTATAATAGGCGAATAGTTGGGTTGACGGCGGCACTGAGAAGCATATACTCATGGGGCCGCTTTCGTTCTGGTATCATCAATTCTCGATCGTTAGACGCGTTTACCACCCGTCCTGTGTCGGGACAGCTTCCTTCGAGCGCCTGCGCCAACAGTCGAAAGAGTGCTGAACACGAGTAGGATTCGAAGGGTAGACTGAGACGAGCGGTTACGCATGACAGGGTGGAGCGCAGTGGACTGTCCCGAGGGGGTAGCCGCGGTATCTTCACCGCTCGCCGTACAGTGACGGTACCACACCATTTATTTAGGTTCGCCTAAAATAGTACATGATGACACAATCCGACGCTAATACTCAAGATGAGAAGGAGAGCGACCTGACCCTCATCAGGGAGGGGCGAGACTTCGAACAGGAGTACCGTCTGTCCGCCGCTGAGGCGGGGCGTTTCTTGGTTAAAGTCGGTGAGCAGCTCCAGGAGAGCGATGAACTAACCATAACCGGTGACGAGTGGGAGCTCCCGTTTAGTTTCGGTGAACCGGTCGAGCTTGAAGTGGAGTACGAAGGCTATGGTGAACAGGAGCTGGAAATAGAGGTCGAGATCCCTGGGCGGACCGACGAGACGGCACCGTCCGTTGATTGACATCCTCCCCGCGCTGAAGCGCGAGGATTCCCACGGCACTGCGCCGCTGGGTTGGGATATTGTGGTTTACAACGTGACCTGTTCTTGAGGCGCGAATGCGCCAAGCTCTCTGTCAAACAGGAACGTCGATGACTGTGCCAACCAGCCGTTATTCCTATTCACCGACAGATTCGGTGAACTCGGAGATACTTTCTGTCGAATGTTCTCGGCCCCGTTCACGTCTGCGTTTGCCGTCGTCCCGCACTCGTCGCAGACGTACAACCCACGCTCGACACGGTTCGCCTTCCGCTCGCGGCCACAGCACGAGCATGACTTCGACGTGTCGCGCTCAGACACCTCCTCAACGGAGATACCTCCCATCTCGGCCTTGTAGGTGAGCAACTCGGTGAAGCGGTCGAACGCCCACGAGTGTAAGTTGAGGTTGCCGCGTGTGCCCCAGTCCTTCGACTCACCGTTCTCGTCATCCTCACGGATGCCAGAGAGATCGCCGATCACAATCGTCCCGACATCCTCCTCGACACACCGCTGGACAATGTGTTTCGAGAGCGTGTAGAAGTAGTGCGTGCGTCGCCTCGATTTCTTCTGGTTCAACTGCGTGGCCTGTTCAGAGGTCGAGTCGTCACACCGAGCCAGCCGCTTGCTGAAGTAGTAGTCGTCCTCTTTCAGACATTTCAACGGGTACAGCCCGCTGTAACCATCTTCGTGGGCGAGTGCCGCGAAATTGTTGATAGTGCTTTGTTGAATCCGATG
>NZ_NHPG01000088.1:0-53199 GCF_002252965.1 Halorubrum sp. Ea1 | reverse complement strand
CCTCGACCACCTCGATGAGACGATGTTCACGTCCTACTCCCGGGAGGACATGGTCGCCGCGTCCCGGGAGATCGAGGACCGCGCGTGGCGCGTCGGCGACGGCGAGCTCCACGCCGGGTTCCAGACCCTCGACGTCCTCACCGGCGAGGCGGACACGTACGACCTCTTAGGCGAGAAGGAGCGGCTCAGCGTCCACGCGTACGCCGCGAACGAGGGCGACCCGCCGGACGTCGAACACTACACGGTCCACGTCGGGGAGACCGCCGAGATCCGCGAGACGTGGTTCGTCGCGTACGACGGCGGCGGCTACGACGACGCGAAGTGCGCGCTGCTCGCCGAGGAGCGCGCGCCCGGCGAGTTCTTCGGCTTCTGGAGCTACGACCCCGAGACGGTCGATTACATCATCGACTACCTGGCGGAGCGGTACGGGGGATCGGAGCAGACGGACGACGGCGGAGCGACGGTGTGACCGGCCGCCCCTCGGAGGCGACGGTCTGGCTGTCGGCCGCGACGCTCGTCGCGACGGTCGCGACCGCGGGGAGCCTCTGGTTGAGCCTCGGGCTCGGGCTCGCGCCCTGCGACCTGTGTTGGTACCAGCGGATCCTCATGTACCCGCTCGTCGCGGTGCTCGGCGTCGCGACGGTCGAGGCACGGCCGGCGGTCTCGCGAACCGCGCTCCCGCTCGTGGCTCCCGGACTGGCCCTCTCGGCGTACCACTCGCACCTCCAAGCGACGCAGGGACAGTGCACGCTCGACGGTCCGTGCGCGACCGTTCAGTGGCAGAGCCCGTCCCTCGGACTCACGATCCCGAACCTCTCGCTCGTCGCGTTCGTACTGCTCGCGGTCCTGCTCGTCGGGATGCGGCTACGCGTCGAATAAGAGCGGAGCGGCGAACGCCGCGCGACGGTGTCTTCAGTCCTTCCGCTTGACCACGTCGCCGAGCGTCATCGTCCCCGAGTCGCCGCCGTCCCAGTCGGCGTCCTCGACGGACTCGCCCTCGACGAGCGAGATGTCGAGCGCCCGCTCCAGCTTCCGCTGGACCTCGTCGGTCGGGAGGGTGTCGCCGCGTTCGAGCTTGCGGATGAGGCTGGCCTTCTCGTTGAGCTGGTCGGCCAGCTCCTCTTGGCTGAGCCCGCGGGACTCGCGGGCGTTCCGGATCTGATCGTCGTAGTCGGTGGCGATCTCGTCCATGTCGTCGAACATGTCGCGCGGCCGCGTCGAGCCGCCCGAGGAGCCGCCGGACCCCGAGGCGCCGGACGACGAGCCTGAGGCGGACGACTTCCCGGTGCTTGAGCTCGTGGAGTACTTGCTGCCACCGGAGCCGGTGGACTCGTCGCGGACCTCTGTGCCGAAGTCCGTACACGAGCTACACAGCTCCAGTTCGGCGCCTTCGACCTTCGTCGTCGTCAGCGAGGCTTGGTCGGCGCCGCACATCTCACACTGGGGCATACGCGACGCTAACGCTCCCGGTGGTATAAAGGGTGCGCCGGGGCGCCGCGGCGGAACCGATCGACCGCGTCCGCGGCCGTTCGCCCCGCGACGAGTCGTGCCGCGTCCGGTACCGACTTGTCGCCGCGCCCGGCAGAGGTGGTATGGACGTCCACGTCACCAACTCGACCGTGCGGGGGACGACCCGCGCGCCGCCCTCGAAGAGCTACACGCACCGCGCGCTGCTCGCCGCCGGGTACAGCGACGGCGCGACCGTGCGGTCCCCGCTCGTCTCCGCTGACACGCGGGCGACCGCCCGCGCCGTGACCGCCTTCGGCGGCGCGGTCGGGCCGGAGTCCGGGAGCGACGTCGCCGACGCCGACACCGACGCGCTCGTCCCCGACGGCGCCGAGTCCCTCTCAGTCGACGGCTTCGACGGCCGGCCGGCGGTCCCCGACGACGTGATCGACTGCGCGAACTCCGGGACGACGATGCGGCTGGTCACGGCCGCGGCCGCGCTCGCCGACGGCGCGACGGTGCTGACGGGGGACGGGTCGCTCCGGTCGCGCCCGCAGGGGCCGCTCCTGACGGCCCTCACGGACCTCGGCGTCCGCGCGGAGTCGACCCGGGGTAACGGCCAGGCGCCGCTGGTTATCTCCGGGCCCCTCGCGGGCGGCGAGGTGGCGATCCCGGGCGACGTCTCCTCGCAGTACGTCACCGCGCTGCTGATGGCCGGCGCGGTCACCGACCGGGGGATCGAGATCGATCTGACGACCGACCTCAAGTCGGCGCCGTACGTCGACATCACGCTCGAACTGCTCGACGACTTCGGCGTCGAGGCGACCCCCGTGGGGGCCGACGGGGAGGCGCTCGACGGCGCCGCCGGCGCGGCGGGGTTCGTCGCCGAGGGCGGCCAGTCGTACGCGCCCGCCGGCGGGAGCTACGCCGTCCCCGGCGACTTCTCGTCCATCTCGTACCTCGTCGCGGCCGGGGCGGTCGCGGCCGGCTCCGGCGAGTCCGTCCGGATCGAGGGCGCTCGCCCGAGCGCGCAGGGTGACTCCGCGATCGTCGACATCGCGGAGCGCATGGGCGTCGACGTCGAGTGGGACCGCGACGAGGGGGTCATTTCCGTCCGACGTTCGGACCTCTCGGGCGTCGAGGTCGACGTGGGCGACACGCCCGACCTCCTCCCCACCATCGCCGCGCTCGGCGCGGTCGCCGACGGCGACACCCGGATCACGAACTGCGAGCACGTCCGGTACAAGGAGACCGACCGCGTCGCCGCGATGGCCGAGGAGCTGACGAAGATGGGCGCCGAGACGACCGAGGAGCCGGACGTCCTGACGATCCACGGGTCCGAGAGCGACCTGCGGGGGGCGACCGTCGACGGCCGCGCCGACCACCGGATCGTGATGTCGCTCGCCGTGGCCGCGCTCGCCGCCGAGGGCACCACGACGATCCGCGGCGGCGAGCACGTCGACGTCTCGTTCCCGGACTTCTTCGACGCGATGGCCGACCTCGGGATGGCCGTCGAGCGCGAGGGTACGGGCGAGTAGACGCGATATATAAACACCGCTAGACGGAAGCGGCGATTATTTATAAACGAACGGCGGTGCAGTGGCGCGTGCCTGCGAGGTCGCTTCGCGGCCGAGCAGCACGCGCGAGGGAGTCGCGAACGAAGTGAGCGACGAGGCTGGGGAGGTGTGAGGCTGCGGTGCGGTTGCGGGTGGATGGGACTCAAAGGGGCAGTCGCGAGGACGAAGACGGGCGATGCAAGCACCGCAGGGAGCGAGTGAAACGAGCGACTGAGGAGCGCAGCGAGCCCATCGAGTCCTCGCGACTGGGGCTTTGGAGGTGTTCACCGCCGATTCGCGGTCAACCATTTCCAACCGAGCGACTGGGGCTTTGACGTCATTCGCCGAGATAGCGACAGTCACTCTGATTGTCTATTTTCCGCGATCTGACTCCCACGAGTCCCCTTCGTAAGACCGACGAGTACACAAACGCGCCGCGCCCACGACCCGGTATGGACGACATCGACGTCGAACCCGTGGATCGCGTCGAGGAGCCCGAGAGCGACGAGGACGCCGCGGGCGACGGCGAGCACGGAGCCGGCGGTCACGAGACCGACGCCACCGACGCCGACCTACCGGCCGAGACGGACGCCGCCACGGACCTCCCCGAGGGCGTCGACGCCCCCGAGTACGTCCTCTACGGCGGGAAGGGCGGGGTCGGGAAGACCACGATGGCGGCCGCGACGGGGCTCTCCTCGGCCGCGGGCGGCGTCCGCACGCTCGTCGTCTCGACGGACCCGGCGCACTCCCTCTCGGACACCTACGAGACGGACATCCCGGCGGAGCCGACGCGCATCCGCGAGGACATGCCGCTGTTCGCCGCCGAGATCGACCCCGACGACGCGATGGACGAGGGGATGTTCGGCGCGGACGGCGACCCCCTCGGCGGGATGGGCGAGATGGGCGACGCGATGGGCGGGATGGGCGGCATGGGCGGCGCCGACCCGGACGGCGACCCCGACGGCGAGGAAGGAATCGGCTCGCTGCTCGGCGGGACGATGCCCGGCGCCGACGAGGCGGCCGCGATGCGCCAGCTGCTGGAGTACCTCGACGACCCGCGGTTCGACCGGGTGATCGTCGACACCGCGCCGACCGGGCACACCCTCCGGCTCCTCCAACTGCCCGAGATCATGGACTCGATGATCGGCCGCGTGATGAAGCTCCGCAACCGCTTCTCGGGGATGATGGACGGGCTCAAGGGGATGTTCGGCGCCGGGGACGACGAGGCGGACCCGACCGCCGACCTCGACGAGCTGCAGGAGCGCATCGAGCGCCTCCGGGCCGTGCTGCGGGACCCCGCACAGACCGACTTCCGCGTCGTGACGATCCCCGAGGAGATGAGCGTCGTCGAGTCGGAGCGCCTGGTCGCCCGCCTCGACGAGTTCGGGATTCCGGTGAACACGCTGGTCGTCAATCGCGTGATGGAGGGCGTCGGGGACGTGGCCGACGTCGACCCCGCGTGGATCGTCGAGCCTAACCCGGACACCTGCGAGTTCTGCGCGCGGCGGTGGGAGGTCCAGCAGTCCGCGCTCCGACGCGCCACGGACCTGTTCCGCGGCCGCGACGTGAAGCGCGTGCCGCTGCTCGCGAACGAGGTCCGCGGCGAGGCCGCGCTGCGGGTCGTGGCGGCGTGTCTGCGCTAGGACCGTTCGTCTAACGCCCCGTACAGCCCCTCCCGGACCCGCTCCGCGACGCCCGTGAGGTGCGCCTGTCCGAACGTCGCCACGACCAAGGCCCCCACGGAGTTGTACATCAGGTCGAGCACGGTGTCGTCGAGCCCGAACTGGGCCAGCGGCATCGAGACCCCCGTCTCGTCGGCGACGATGTCGAGCGCGAACTCGAACAGCTCCCAGACGACGCCGAACGCCAGGACGACGACGAGGATGAAGACGAACGCGAACCGCGAGGGGATGGATATCTCGTCGCTGTGGAGGTCGATGGCCCGCAGCGTCGTGTACCCCGCGCCGGCGATCAGCGACGCCGAGAGCGCGTGGGTGAGGTGGTCCCACCACGGGATCTGTGCGTAGAACCACGCCGACCCGAGCGTGTGGAGTAACACCGCCGACGTGATCCACACGCCGAGCCACGGGTCCAGCGGGATGTCGTAGTTGCGTTCCAAAAGCGCCGGCACGAAGGTAACGAAGAGGCCGAGGCCGCCGTTGGTGATCGCCTTCGGTTGGCCGAAGACCACGCCGTACACCACGATGGCGGCGAGGAGGACCTGCATCCCCCTCGTGAGCCGGCGCTGGGTCCGTAGCGACGGGCGGGCGCGGAAGGCCCCGCGGACGCTCATCGGCGCACCACCCATCGGATGGCGCGACGCAGCCGCGCCCCGCGGCGCCGGAAGTAGGCGTCGAAGATGACCCCGGCGGCGGCGCCGGCCAGCGTCACGTACATCCACTCGATCATCAGCGCCTCGTTGGTCGTCAGGAACTCCGTGCCGAGCAGTCTGTCGGCGTTCCACCGGAGCACCGTCCACGCGGCCGCCGTCGCCATCGTCGCCAGCACGACGAACACGATCGCGAACCAGTGCGTGACCCGCAGCGTGGTGAACATCTGGAGTTCGACCGTGACGATCAGCGCGAACGCGGCGATCGCGAGGTACGTCGCGAACGTCCCGAGTTCACCCCCGAAGAGCGTGCGTACGAGCACCGGCAACAGCGCGAGTCCGAGGACCTCCCACGGGGGAATCACCCGCGGGTCCCGTGCCGCGACCGCCGGCGCGACCACGACGGCGGCGATGGCGGCGACGAGGACCATCGGAAGGAGGTCGGCCCCGAGCAGGCTCTCGACGAAGGCGCCGACGAGCACGGCCACCATCGACCACGCGACGATGGCGTTCGTCCGGCCGCTCTGAAACAGCCGCGCCAACCGGTCTTCGATGGCGTCCCCCTCCGGGCCGTCCGGTTCGTCGTCGGTCGGGTCTTCGGACTCCGCCTCGGCACGTTCGGACCCCGCCTCGGCACGTTCGGACTCCTCCCCGGCCCCCTCGAACTCCGTCCCGGTGTCCCCGTCCGCGGGGTCCGCCGGGGATCGGTCGGTGTCCATACCGCTCTTCAGGCGTGCCCCCACTAATATAGGTTGGCTCCGGGTCGCAGACCGACCGTCGCCGCGGCCCGGTCCGGCCGTCACTGCACCGGGGCGAACGGAGGCGCTCGCGGTGACGTGAACGGACGCGCTTTTACCCGCCACGCGCCTCCGTTCGATATGAACTGTCGGCGGTGTGGCACTCCACTTCGCAAGCCCGGTGACTACTGTCTCACCTGCAACACCGCCAACGCCGACGCCGTCGTCGCCGAGTTCGCCGAGGACCGCGCGCGCCTGACGATGCTCGATGAGGACGAGGTCATCGGCGAGACCACGGTGACGACCCGCCCGGAGAGCGACGAGCAGCTCACCGAGATCCAGCTCCGCAACTTCGCCGGTCGGGTCGCCGACGAGATCCGCCGCAAGCGCCCCGACACCGTCTACGCGGCCGGGGCGCGCGAACCCCTCCGTGAGACGCGCGCGCAGGTCCACCACGAGTTCTACCGCGTCCCGGACGCGCGGACCGACGCGGGCGACGACCCGGACGCGACTCGCGGTCTCGACGTGAGCCCGGTCGTCTCGTGGGTGCTCGACCGGCGCGGCGACCGCGCGCTTGAGGTGGTCGAGACCCCGCCGCGCGAGAAGATCGGCGGCTCCCACTCGACGCTGATCGGCGACCGCAAGGGGCGGAAGGCGGTGAGCACGGTCGCGCAACACCCCCACGTCAAGAAGATCGTCCCGGGTCCCATCGACGCCGGGGGCACCGGCTCGCGGACCGGCCTCCGCGCGAAGGCGACGCGCGCCGGCACCAACGGGAACGTCCGGCTGCTCCTCCGCGACGGCTCCAGCGTGCAGGAGAACCGGATCGTCACCACCGCGATGGACCGCGAGACCGGCGAGCGCGTCCGCGAGGACCTCAACGAGGCGCTGCGGGAGGCCGAGCTCCAAGACGAGTGAGCGTCACCGACCGGAGCGCCGCGGACGCCGCTTCCGACCGCTCCTCACTCCCGGTAGGTATTTCAGCCGCGGGCCGCGATCGCTTATAAATGCTGAGCGACGTCATGGAGGACTACCTGAAGGCGATCTACGTCCTCCAGTCCGAGCAGGGGCCGCCCGTCTCGACGTCCGCGATCGCGGAGTACCTCGACAAGACCTCCCCGTCGGTGACGGACATGCTGGGGAAGCTGGAGGACCGCGGGCTCGTCGAGCGCGAGCCGTATCAGGGCGCGGAGCTCACGGCGGAGGGGGAGGCCGTCGCGCTGGAGGTCGTCCGCCACCACCGGCTGCTGGAGGCGTTCCTCGCCGACCGACTCGACTACGACTGGAGCGAGGTCCACGACGAGGCCGACGCCCTGGAACACCACATCTCCGAGGAGTTCGAGCGCCGCGTCGCCGAGGCGCTCGGCGACCCCGCCGTCGACCCCCACGGCGACCCCATTCCCGGAGCCGATTTGGAGCCGGTCGACGAGGGGAGCGGGCCGCGGCTCTCAGACCGCGCCGAGGGGGACCGGGTCGTCGTCGCTCGCGTCTCCGACCGCGACGAGGACGAACTCGACTACCTCGCCGACGCCGGGATCACGCCCGGGACCGAGGTCGAGGTCGTCGACGTCGCCCCCTTCGGGATGGTGACCGTGCGGACGCCGACCGGCGAGCAGAGCCTGCCGGCGGCGATCGCCCGGTCGATCCGCGTCGACGACGCGGACTGAGCCGCGAGCGCGGCGCCGACCGCGGCGCCGATCGCGGCTTGTCGGTCGCATCGCTCACCACACCCGTCCGTCGACCGTCGCGCTCGACACATCCGCTCGTCGACCGTCGCGCTCGACACATCCGCTCGTCGACCGTCGCGCTCGACACATCCGCCCGTCGGTGTCGGTTTTCCGACGCTGACGCTCATCGCTCCTTCGCGGACTTTTTCACGAAACCGACCGTTCCGAGCGGTGTGAACCTCCTCGTGACGCTCGCCGCGGGGGTCGTCTTCGGCCTCGCGCTCGCGGCCCCGCCCGGTCCGATGAACGCCGTCATCGCCGAGGAGTCGGTGCTGCGCGGTCGGGCCGCCGGCTTCCGGGCCGGGCTCGGCGCGGCGACCGCCGACGCGATCTTCTTCGTCCTCGCGTACCTCGGCGTCGTCGCCGTCGTCGACGCGCTCCCGCTGCTCCGCGCCGCGATGGTCGCCGCCGGCGGCGTCCTGATGCTGTACTTCGCCGTCGGCGCGGCCCGAGGCGCGCGCGCGTCATTCCGCCCGACCTCGGGCGACGAACCGGCGATCGAGGCGGGCAAGGGGTTCCGGAAGGCGCTGGTACTCGCGCTCACGAACCCGTACCAGGTGCTGTTCTGGCTCACCGTCGGCGTCGGCCTGCTGCGCCCCGGCGAACTCGACGTGCTGGCCCGACTCCCGGTCGTCGGCGCGGACCTCGCCGGCGCCTTCGTCGTCACTACCGGCTCCCCCGCGCTCATCGGCGGCTTCTTTCTGGGCATCCTGATCTGGATCACCGGCTTCCCCGCGGGGCTCGTCGCCGCCGAGAACCGGGCCGAGACGTTCGCGCCCCTCGTCGCGGTGGCCTCGGCGGTCGTGCTCGCCGGGTTCGGCGTCTTCTTCCTCTACGACGCGGCGACGACGCTCTCGGCGCTCGCCGCGTAGGCGGCCGCGCGGAGAGCGGGCGTCGCTCCCGACCGACATGGACAACGGCTTTGACCCGCGGGCGCGACCGACCGGTATGTTCGACAAGTCCACGTGGATCAAGCTCCCGCGCAACGTGCTCGTCGGTCACGACGTGATCGACGACCTCGGCGCCGCGGTCGGCGAGCTGTACCTCACGGGGCGGCCGCTCATCGTCACGAGCCCGACGCCGAACGAGATCGCCGGCGACCGGGTGCGCGCGCAGTTCGACGACCCCGCCACCGCCGTCGTCGAGGACGCCTCCTTCGACGCGGTCGAGGAGCTGAAAGAGACCGCCGAATCGGCCGACCCCGGCTACCTGATCGCCCTAGGCGGCGGAAAGCCGATCGACATCGCGAAGATGGCCGCCGACCACCTCAACGTCGGCTTCGTCTCCGTCCCCACGGTCGCCTCCCACGACGGGATCGTCTCGGGGCGCTCCTCGATCCCCGAGGGCGACACGCGGCACTCGGTCGCCGCCGACCCGCCGCTCGCGGTCGTCGCGGACACGACGCTGCTCGCGAACGCCCCGTGGCGGCTCACCACCGCGGGCTGTGCCGACATCATCTCCAACTACACCGCCGTGAAGGACTGGCGGCTCGCCCGCCGGCTCCGCAACGTCGAGTACAGCGAGTACGCGGGCGCGCTCTCGGAGATGACCGCGGAGCTGCTCGTCGAGAACGCCGACATGATCCGTCCCGGCTTAGAGGAGTCCTCGTGGGTCGTCGTGAAGGCGCTCGTCTCCTCCGGGGTCGCGATGTCGATCGCGGGCTCTTCCCGACCCGCCTCCGGCGCGGAGCACCTCATCTCTCACCAGCTCGATCGGATCGCCCCCGGAAAGGCGCTCCACGGCCACCAGGTGGGCGTCGCCTCGGTCATGACGGAGTACCTCCACAGCGGCGAGAACGGGCGGTGGAGCGCGATCCGCGACGCGCTCGCCGAGCTCGACGCCCCGACGACCGCCGCCGAACTCGGCGTCGACGACGAGGAGCTGATCGCCGCGCTGACGACCGCCCACGAGATCCGCGACCGCTACACGATCCTCCAAGGCGGGATCAACGAGGAGGCCGCGATCGAGGTCGCGAGGGCGACCGGCGTCATCGAGCGGTGAATCGACGCCCGGCGCCAACGACCCGTGAGCGCCGACCGCCTGCGACTCGTCCCGTCCTCGAAAGCGAAATAACCGTTCCGCGACAACCGACTGTATGTCCACCGTCAGCGTTCGCGACCGGGCCAAGGGCCGGGCCGGCGCGATCACCGTGCTCCTCACCCTCGTCGGCTACGGCGCCGTCGGCGGCGTGTTCCTCGTCCCCGAGTTTCAGGCGCTGTTTCCGACGCTTTCCCGCGGTACCGTCGATCTGCTCGCACACGGCATCGCCGCCGTCAACACCGTCACGATCGTCACGCTCTCGCTCGGGTGGTACTGGATCCGCAACGACGAGGTAAAGAAGCACGCGGCGGCGATGACGACCTCCTTCGCCCTCATCCTCGTGTTCCTCGGCATGTACCTCCCAAAGGTCGCGGGCGGCGGGACGAAGGAGTTCGTCTTGGACTCCGCGTACGCGTGGGTCCCGCTGTGGGAGTGGGTGTACCCGGCGTACCTGATCATGCTCGCGATCCACATCCTCCTCTCCGTCGTCTCCGTCCCCGTCGTCCTCTACGCGATCGTCCTCGGGCTCACCCACACGGAACGGGAGCTCCGGAACGAGACGCCCCACCGCCGCGTCGGCCGGATCGCCGCGAGCGCGTGGATCCTCTCGCTCGTGCTCGGCGTCGTCACCTACCTCCTCTTGAACCACCTGTACGACTCGACGTTCGCGGCCGCCGAGGCCGCGACGGCCCTGCTGCCGCTCGTGCCGGGGGTATAACCTCCGGCACCGGCCGCCGCCACCGAAACGCTTGAGCCGCCGCCGCCGCACCCACGCCCATGACCGACTGGATCGGCGACACGTTCACGAGCGACGCCGGCTGGCGCCACCTCGAAGCCCTCGTCGACCTCGACCACCGCATGGCGGGCACCGACGGCGAGCGCGAGGGACTGGAGCTGACGCGCGACGCGCTGGCCGCGGCCGGCGCGCGGAACGCCCGGATCGAGGCGTTCGAGATACAGGGCTGGGAGCGCGGAGACAGCGCGATCCGACGCGGCGATGACCCCGTCGCGAGCGGAATGAACGCCTGCATCGCGCTCCCGCGAAGCCCGAGCGGCGAGGCGATCGGGGAGTTCGTCGACCTCGGTTACGGCGTCCCCGAGGACTTCGAGGGCGACCTCGACGGGACGGTCGTGATGGTCTCGTCGGACACCCCCGACTCCGTCGACCGGTTCATCCACCGCCGCGAGAAGTACTACCACGCCGTCGAGGCCGGCGCCGCCGCGTTCGTCTTCGCGAACCACGTCGAGGGGACGCTTCCGCCGACCGGCAGCGTCGGGACCGCTGACGCGCCGGTGGGCGACATTCCCGCGGTGGGCGTCTCGAAGGAGGCCGGCTCGCGGCTCGCCCGCCGCAACGAGGGCGACGACCTCACCGTCGCCGTCGACTGCGAGACGCCCGACGCGACGAGCGGGAACGCGGTCGCCGAACTCGGGCCCGACACCGACGAGTACCTCGTCGTCTCCTCGCACGTCGACGCGCACGACATCTCGCAGGGCGCGATGGACAACGGCGCCGGAACTGCGACGATCGTCGAGGTCGCGAACGCCCTCGCCGCCCGCGAGGACGAGCTCGACCGGCGGGTCCGGTTCGTCGCCTTCGGCGCCGAGGAGGTCGGGCTCGTGGGCTCATCGCTGTTCGCCGAGGAGGTCGACCCCGACCGGGTCGCGGCGGTCGTCAACGTCGACAGCAACGTGTTCGGCCGCACCCTGAAGCTCGAACACCACGGCTTCGACACGCTCGAGACGGCGGCCGAGCGCGTCGGCGACCGCTTCGACCACCCGGTGTCGCTCGGCGGGGAGCTGGTCCCGCACAGCGACCACTGGCCGTTCGTCGAGCGGGGGATCCCGGGATACATGGTCTCCGGCGAGACGGAGGGTCGCGGCCGCGGCTGGGGGCACACCGGCGCGGACACGCTCGACAAGCTGGAGCCGCGGAACCTCCGCGAGCAGGCGATCCTGTTGACCGAGCTCGTCGCGGAGCTCGCCGACGCGTCGGTGACGACCGAGCGGCGGGACCGCGAAGAGATCGCGGCCGCCCTCGAACGCGAGGGGAAGGCGACCGGGATGAAGATCACAGGCGACTGGCCGTTCTGAGGGCGACCGCCGTCGCGAACCGAGGGGTTTTCACGCGCGCCGGCCGCATCCCTCGCGTATGCACTCGTCGGAACGGCGCGTCGCGGTCGTCGGCGACGACCGGGCGGCGGCGCTCCGGCAGGCCCTCGGGGGCCTCCCGTATCGATCCGTCGAACGGTCCGCCGCGGACGCGGTCGTCGCGGTCGGCGACGAGGCCCTCCGCGACGTCCTCGTCGACGCGCCGGACGCGCCGGTGATCCCAGTCGGCTCGCGGCGGCTCGCGGTCGATAGCGACGCCGCGGAGCGGCGCATGGGTGCCCTGCTCGACGCGGCCCTCTGCGGCGACGGCGACCGCTCCGGCGACGGCGACCGTCTCGCCGACGGCGATTTTCCCGCCGACGGCGACCGCCCCGCAGACGACGTCCGGCGCGTCACGCATCCGGTCCTCGCGGTCGACGCGGGGGACGGCGAGGCCCGGCGCGCCGCCTTCGACGTCGCGCTCGTCACCGCGGAGCCCGCTCGTATCTCCGAGTTCGCGATCGACTTCGCCGGTGGGACGCACGAGTCGTTCCGCGCCGACGGCGTCGTCGTCGCGACCCCCCTGGGAAGCGGCGGGTACGCCAGCGCCGCCGGCGGACCGATCGTGGAGCCCGGCGGCGGGCTCTCCGTCGCGTCCATCTCCCCGTTCAGCACCCGGACGGACGCGTGGGTCGCCGCCGGGCGGCTCTCGCTCTCCGTCGAACGCGAGGCCGAGTCGGTCGCGCTCGTCGTCGACGGCGAAGAGCGCGGGGACGTCGATCCCCATCGATCGGTCGCGATCGAGGCGACCGACTCGGTCGCGGTCGTGACGTTCGCGGGCGCGGGCCGAGCGCGTCGATCGGAAACACTCTAATAACTCGTGAACGGATGTGACGATATGGACCCACTGCAGTTCCTCGTTCCCCTCGGCTGGCTGTCCGCCGTCGGACCGGTGCTGCCGTACGCGATACTCGTGATGGCGGTGGCGAACCTCGCCACACGTCACGTCGCGTACCGACGACACGTCGAACAGGGAAACGCCGGTGACGACGTCGAACCGTACACGCCGCACGCGTTCACGAACATCGGACTGCTACTGCTGAGCTTCCTGTTCGTGCTCGACGCCCCCGTGAGCGGCGTGATCCTCTCGGTGCTCGTGATCACGATGCTGACCGCCGACCTCTTCGAGCTGGAGGCGCGGAACGTCGAGGCGCGCAACGACATGCCGATCGAGGCCCCGAAGAGCTCCATCGCCGCGTCGCTACTCGTCTTGGTGTTCGCCTCCTACTACGCCCTCTGGTTCCTCGTCGCGGGCGTCTGGAACCAGTTCGTCGTCGCGTAGCTCGGCGACGCCGGGAGCGACGTGTCCACGTCGTCACCGCCTGCGGTCGCCGCCTCGGTTCGCTCTTTTCTCGTCGCGGTTCCGTCCTCCTCATCGCCGTCTACGTCGTCGTCCACGTCGTCGCCGTCCACACAGTCGCCGTCCACGCCCTTTCGAGCCCCTCAGTTGAGCGCCGTCCGCTTAGCTGAGCGCCGCTCGCGGCTTTCCCGACGTGACCGCGTTCACGCACGCTCCGCCGTCTCTCCGGCCACGAAGCGGCACTGACGCGCCGACGAGTCGCTGATGGAGCTGCGACAGACTACGGTAAAACGAGATCAGGGGGCGAGAGCCGGCTCGAAGGGCGAAACGGCTCCGGATCAGTTCGCGGCGTCGGCGTCGTCGTCGTTGAGAACGTCGCGCAGTTCGCGGCTCGCCGGAATCAGCACCCAGAACGTGAGCGCGCCGAGGACCATCACCCAGAAGAACGCGTCGCCGGCGACGAGGCCGATCTCCCCGTAGACGCTATCAACGCCTTCGGCGGGATTGACCAGCTGCACGACGTCGTAGTACGTGGGCGTCCGGTACCATCCGCCGAAGGTGAGCCAGCCGAGGCCACCGAGCGCGAACAGGGCGAACCCCTTCATGAACTCGTCTGCCATTAGCTTACGATTCGCCGGAGTCGTCTTGAGACTTTCCCATCCCTTGGCCCCGGAACCGCGTCCCCAGCACGTACACCGCCGTCCCCCCGACGATGAACGCGATGCCCGTGATCGCCAGCGCGGCGACCAGCGTGTCGTCCGAGGGGTAGAGGCCGGCGCTGTTCAGGAGATAGACGACCGTCGTCCGGAAGAAGCTGATCTGGCGCGTCGCAGCGTCGACGAGCGTGAACCCGATCAGGTACGCGATCACGGCCGCGAGCGTCGAGAAGACGGTGACGGCCTTGTACATCCGGAACGGGACCACCACCTCGCGCCCGTCGGGCCCGATACGCGGGCCCGTCGGCTCGTCGCGAGGGTCCTCCTGCTCGTCGGCGGCGATGGGGTCGCCCGTCTCGTCGAACGCCTGTGCGTCGTCGCGGTCGGTTGGTGATGACATCGAAATAGTGGAAACAGGCGGAAACGGTCGGGCGGCGGGTGCGGTTCTGTGTCGTTACTTCGGGGGCCGAAGCATGTAGTACCGCCGGTTCAGGTCGTACATGTACCCTTCACGCATCGTCTTCAACACCGCGTAGGTGATGATCCCCCCGACGAGCGGGAGCATGAACGTCAGCGTGAGCAGCAGGTCGAGCGTGATCGGGAAGAAGTTCTGGATCGCGAGCGCCGCGAGCGTGATCGACAGAACGACGCCGGTCACGCCGACGGCCGCCCAGAACGGCTCCTCGACGGGACGCCGCGCGCCCCCCTTGTTGAGGAACGGCACGAGCGTGATGGTACCGAAGACGATCCCGTGAGCGATGATCCCGAGGAACTCGTTGGAGATCGCGATGTTGCCGCCGAGCACCGCCAGGTTCGGGTTGATGGGGTTGAGCTTCAGCAGCCCGAACGACCAGTAGAGGTACCAGTCCGGCAGGATGATCGCCGGCGTCGCGCCCGGATTTGCCGGCTCGCCGTAGTGGGCCGGCAGGATCGCCGCGATGAGGATTATGATCCCGACGAAGAAGCTCGTGATAGCGAGGTTCCGGATCGTCTCGTGGGGCCAGGTCGGGAAGCCGAGCACGTCGCGCTCGACGTACGTCGACTCCGCGCGGAGGTTCTCGTCCTCGCGCCGCGACCGCTCGAAGTACTGGTAGGTGAGCTGTGCGAGCCCGCTGGTGTGCTCCTTGCGCTCGCTCCAGGTCGGCGTCTCGTCGTCCGGCGGAACTGTCGCCGGCGGCCCGCCGTCCGTGCGGGCCTCCTCATCGGTGCCTCCGTCCGTCATGGGGGTGGTGTCGTCGGTCATTGGATTAGTGCGGCTCCGCGATTCCCTGCACCCAGACGATGCCGACGTGGAGCGCGATGAGACCGGTCACCACGAACGGCAGCACGAAGACGTGCAGGATGTACATTCTCACGAGCGTCGCCTGTCCGAGGGTGAAGCCGCCGAACAGGAGCTGCGCCGCCCACTCGCCCACGAGGGGCGTCGCGAGCGCCATCTCGACGCCGATCTGTGCGGCCCAGAAGGACAGCTGCTTCCACGGGAGCACGTATCCGGAGAAGCCGAACAGGAGCGTCAGACCGATGAGGATGACCCCGAGGATCCAGTTGACCTCACGGGGCTCCTTGTACGACCCGGTGAAGTACACGCGGAGCATGTGTAGGAACACCGCGGCGACCATGAACTGGGCCGCCCAGCTGTGGATCGAGCGGAGCATGAACCCGAACTGGACGTCCGTCATGATCATCACGACGGAGTCGTACGCGGCCGTCGGGTCGCCCTGCGCGGCGGCGCCGGCAGTCGACGGGGAGTAGTAGAACCCGAGCAGTGCGCCCGAGACCGCCGCGACCAGATACGCGATAATCGACAGCGATCCGAGCGAGTACAGCGGGTACCAGTACCAGAACTTGTTGTCGAGGTCGTACTGCTCCGTGTGGCTCTTCGGCATCTGCATGTTCGCGCGGTAGTACATCGTCTCCAGCAGCTCGAGGTAGTCGACGATGCGTAGCCGCTTGTCGAGCCAGATGAGCGTGGTGAGGAACGCGGTCTCGATGACCGTCAGATCCTGCTTTTTGAGCCACGCGTTGTGGTCCATATCGTCTTGTTTCTTTAGACTCATTGTCAGTTACTTCTTGTAGTACGGGTAGATGGCCCGTTTCACCGTCTCCATCGCCCCGTCGGTGTCTATTCCGACGCCGTCTTTGTCCTCCTCGCGGACGTAGAGGTCCTCCCACTTGCGGCGGCGCTTCTTCACGATCATCACGTCCGGCAGGAACTCCTTGCGATACAACAGGAGGATGAACGCGAGGTCGATGAAGATCATCGCCAGCAGCGCGGCGGTGTACATGTTCCCGAACTCCGTCGACGCCCACGCGGACATGAGCCCGTAGACGAACAGCCCGACGAACACGACCTCGATGACCGTGAGGAGCACGATGGCGATCGCCGCCGCGGTGCTCTCGCGGGCCGGCTCGTACCGGTGGATGTCACCGTACGAGGAACCGCCGGAACTCATTGGGCACCTCCGTGACCGGTGTGAGCCGACTCGCCGTACTTCAGCATGTAGAACGTGAACACGAACGTGAGCGAGATGCCGAGGACCGCGGCGATCCCGACCCAGTGGGCGTGGAGCGGCACCCCGACGTGGGCGATGTTCTCCGGCCACCCGCTGGCGCCGCCGCCACCGGCTTCAGTCGTCGGGATGTCCTCGCCGACGGCGAGGCCGGCGTGCATGCCGACCGCGGTGTGGGGAACGCAGTGGTAGTGCGTGATGCCGACGTCCTCTTCGGTCACCTCGTACTCGTAGGTGTACCCCTCCTCGCCGACCGGGTCACCGCTGTCGAGGCTGGCCGGGCCGCCGCCCTCGACGGTCTGGACGTTGTGCGCTCCGCCGTTCCCCGTCCACTCGAACGTGATCGTGGTACCAGTGTCGACCCACAGCTTGGTCGGGTCGAACGCGAGGCCGCTGTCGCCCGCGCCGACCTGCACGGTCACCTCGCTCTCGCCGCGGGCGTCCTGATACGACCCGAGGTTCCCGCTGGTGACCCCGCTCGGCCAGTCCGGTTGTTGCTCCTGTGCGGCGGCCGTCCCGGTCGCTCCGGCACCGGCCGCGACCGCGGCGGTCGCACCCCCGGCCGTCCGCACGAATTCCCGCCTTTTCATACAGGTTCACTCAGGACGGCGTGCGCTTAAACCCACCGACTGAATCCGTCGACGTGGGGGCGTTTACAGGGGCTCTATCACCCGATATCGGCGCTTTACTCGTCCAGCTGCTCCTCGTCTACGACCCCCCCTTCGACCGGGACGAAGTCGGGCCGCTCCTTCGCCTCGCGGAGGGCCCGTAACCGCTCGCGGTACTCCTCCGAACGGAACCGATCTGAGAGCCGCGCGTTCGCCACCATCACGAAGAGGAACAGGCCCACGAGCAGGAACACGATCCCCATCGCCGGCGCCACGATGGTGTCGAGGTCGGTCAGGAACGTGGCGACGAGCAGCGCCGCGCCCGCGAGCACCTGCACGACCGCGATCACCTGAACCATCAGGTTGCCGAACTCCCCCGACCCCTGGGGAACCGTGTCCGGGTGCGGGAGCGACCAGTCGTCCGGCGGTTCCGGCACGTCGTACGACTCCATCGCCGCCAGCGCGACGATCGGCTCGATGTCGCGCAGCACCGTCCCCTGTCCGGCCACCTCTCCGGTCGGGCGGACGATGGCGTACCCCTCGTCGGAGTAGACCAAGATCCGCTCCTCGCCGTCGGCGCGAACTCGTTCCAACACGCCGAACACCTCGCGGCGGGCGACCCGCGACTTGAGCTCCGCCTCGGCGCGTTCGAGCAGGCGGTCGCCCGTGATCCACGAGTCGGGGTCGAAGGCGGCGTCCCACTCCTCGGCGCTCATCTTGGCCATGTCTGACGGACCGAAGTCGTCGAAGTCGTACTCCTCCTCGACGCGCCGCCTGAGCTCGTCGAGGTCGTCCGCGGCGCCGCCCTCGACGGTCGGTTCTCCCCCGTTCCCGGACGTTTCCCCGCCGGGAGACCCCTCGTCGCCGTCCGGTGTGTTCCGCGATCGGTCCGGTCTCGGCTCCGATTCCGATCCCGTCGAGGTATCCTCCATCGTCCGGCCGTACGGGCTCCGGACGCTAACTGTTTTCGTCCTCGGTCCCCGACCCGACGCCGACCGGGCAGACCGGCTCGGAGGCGATACCGTCCGGTGAGAGACGCGGATCGGGGAGTTTTACGCGCCGGAGCCCGAACCGTTGATCGATGGTAGACGAGTCGGTCTTCGCGGCGCTCGCGGGACTGTCGGTGACGTCGAGTCTCCCCTTCCTGCTGTACGGGGCGTGGATCATGATCGACGCCGAGACGGTGAGCTGGAACGTTCTCACGCACCACCTGTGGTACATCGGCACGGGACTGGCGCTGACCACCGTCCCGATCGTCGGGTGGATGATCCCCCGCGTCCTCCAGCGGCTGACCGGCCTCGCCGTGATCCACGCGTTCCTCGGCCTGCAGGCGTACGCCCTGCTGGCGTTCGCGCTCACCGGCATCTTCCGGATCCTCCAAGCCAAGCGCAACGCCGACGCGTACGAGGACCCCGACGTCGACATCGACGAGATCCACGAGGACATGAGCCACTGGCGCGCCCGGCTCCGCGTCGGCGTGGCGGGGTTCATGCTCCTCTGGCTCTGCGCGTGGGTGACCGGCCTCTACCGCTTCTACTCGATCCACGTCGCCCCGGCGATGTGAGCGGCGCGCCGCCTCCTCTCCGTCCCGACAGCCTCTCGCCGACCGACAGGTTCAATCCCGTTTTGTCCTAAGGGAGGGTATCGTGGCAGTCACCTTCGACCTGTTCGGGACGCTCGTCGACGTCGAGTACCCGTCCGACCCCGCGGAGATCGTCGCGCGCGAGCTCGAATCCCGCGGCGTCGCGGTGCCGGACGACTGGCACGTCGCGTACGGCGAGCGGCACGTGGACGCCCCGGCGGGCGCCGAGGTCCCGCTCCCGGCCCACGTCGCGCACGCCCTCGACTCCCGCGGCGTCGACGCCGCGGAGAACGTCGTCAGACACGCCGTCGTCGCGGCGTTCGACCCCGACGTGACGAGACGCGAGGGCGCTCTGGACGCCGTCCGCGACGTGAGCGAGCAGGGGGCCGTCGGGCTCCTCTCGAACTGCGCCGTGCCGGAACTCGTCTCCAAGACGCTGATCCGCGCGGGGCTCCGCGGCGAGTTCGACGCCGTCACGACCAGCGTCGGCTGCGGCTGGCGGAAGCCCCACCCGAAGGCGTTCGAGGCGGCGGCCGAGGCGCTCGACGTCGCCCCCGCGGAGCTGATCCACGTCGGCGACGACCCCGCCACCGACGGCGGCGTCGAGGACGTCGGCGGCCGGTTCGTCGACGTGACGGAGACGCCGCTGCCGCGGGTCGCGGCCGACCTCGAAGCCGAGCCGTAGGCCCTTTTAAACGACTCTCACTCCGCGCGCCCGCGGCCGAGCCGGTCCGCCCACCTCTCGTCGATCCTCCCCTCCGCGAGGAGCTTCTCCAGGTGCGCGACGACCGTCGCCCGCGCGAGGTCCGCGACGCCGGTCAGGTCCTTCTCGTAGGCGGCGTCGACGACCTCGTCAACGTCGCTCGCGCCCGCCGCCGCCGCCGCGAGGACCGCCCGCTCCCGGTCGAGACGGTGGTCGATCAGCCGGTCGCAGACAGCTTCCGGGTCGTCGATCGCGGGACCGTGACCCGGGTATAGCCGGTCGTAGCCCGCGTTACGGACGCGTTCGAGGCTGTCGAGGTAGCCGCGGAGGTCCCCCTCCGGAGCGCCCACGACGACGCTCCCCTCGGCGACGGCGAGGTCGCCGCAGAGCAGCGCGCGGGAGGACCCGTCGCCCGCGCTCTCGCCGCTCGCCTCGCGGTTCTCGCCGGCGCGCCCCTCCGCCACCGCGAACGCGACGTGGTCCGGCGCGTGGCCGGGCGTGTCGACCGCGCGGACCTCGGTGTCGCCCACGGTCTCTCCGCCCTCGAACGTCCCGTCCGGCTCCACGCCGGCCGCCTCCGCGAGCCGGTCGACGTGGTCGCCGTGCGCGAGGACGGACGCGCCCGTGAGCTCGGCGTACTCGGCGACCGCGCCGACGTGGTCCGGGTGGGTGTGCGTGACCGCGATCGCCTCGACCGCGACGCGTTCCCCCTCGCGTCCCCCTCCGGCGTCGAGTCCGACCGCGTCGTCGAGCGCGTCGGTGCGGGCCGCGGGGTCGACGAGGAGCCCTCCGGCGACGTACGCGTTCGTCGTCCCGCCGGGGGCGCGGGTGTCGACCGGGACCGGGACGCGCTCGATCGGCGGTCTCGGATCCGGCGCCGCCATCGGCTCAGTCCCCGCGTCCGACCGAGGAGCCGTCGCGCCGGTCGAGCAGGGAGCGCGCGGCCGGACCGGGGCCGGACCCGGCGCGCTCGCGGCCCGGGATCGGCACGTCCACGTCGTCGGCGACGGCGAACCGCGACAGGTCGGCGACGCCGGCGTCGACCTCCTCGACCGAGCCGTACGGGCGCCCGACGACGACGTCCCCGGCCTTGCTCCGATTGATCCCCGGGATCGCGGTCAGCTCGTCCATCGACGCCGCGTTGACGTCGAGGGGGTAGGGGACGCCCGTCACGGAGCGGTAGCCGTGGTCCGTGATCGCCACGTCGATAGCGGTGCCGAGCTCTCGCTCGCCCGGAACGGCGACGAGGAGGGCGTAGGTGCCGAGCTGGCGGCCGAACGTCTTCCCGTCCTGGTGGTACTCCAGGTGCACGTCCGGGAGGACCGTCCCCGGCGGGACGACCCGGTCGAGCATCGGGTTGTCGACCGTCTCGCGCACCTCCCGCTTGTACGCCTGGAACTGGTCTTTGTGCTCCTGTGCGATGTCGGCGCCCGTCTCGGCCATCTCCGTGCCGGCGAACGCCATCACCTGCCGGATGTTGATCCGGCGGAGCATCAGGCCCTCGTCGTAGACGGTCTGGAGGAACCGCTTGTTGTGCTCGTACGTCTCCGGGCGCTCGCCGGCGAGCCCGTGGACGAGGTTGATCCCGGGGAGGAGCTTCGGGAGCCGCGGCGAGGCGTCCGGCCCGGTCGAGGGGCCGGTCACCCGGTCGTCGCCCCCGGGCGTCGTCTCCGGGGCGTCGCCCGGCCGCCACCCGCCCTCCTCGTTGACGACGCGGACGGCCTCCAGGCACTCCTCGGCCGTGACGAGCAGGTTGTTCTGTTCCTGGACGACGGGGTCCGCCGACTCCAGCCCGAACGCGGCGGTGTCGCCGGGCGTGTTGTGCGCGGCGATGACCCGGATCGCCTCGCGGGAGGCCTCGGGGTAGTCGGTGATCGTCACCGGGTTCATGTTGTCGAGGTGGAGCGTCCGCAGGTCGGGCGCGACCTCGCGGATCCCGCCGTACAGCTCCCGTAAGGCGTCGGGGTTCGGCGCCTCGCCGTCGCCGCCGAACGCGAGGATGTCGGCCTGCCGGCCGAGCCGGAAGTGCCTGACCCCGCGGTCAGAGAGCGCGTCGACCTCGTCGACGACCGACCGCGCCTCGCGGAACGCCGGGCTCCCGTACAGCGGCTCCGTGCAGAACGAGCAGCGGTAGGCGCAGCCGCGGGAGGTCTCCATCTCGCAGATGAGGTAGTCGGGGTGGTTGGGGTGCTGATCGACGACGAACGCCCCCTTCTCGGCCCACCGGTCGATCTCCGCGTTGTCGCGCATCCGGTTGCCGAACCCCTCTAACCCCTCGCGCACGAGGTCGTACGCGGCCGCCTCCACGTCGCCCATCGCGACGAAGTCGTAGTCGAGGTCGTCGCGCTCGGTCTCCGTCGCGCCCGCGTTCTCCTCGCCGACGCCGAACCGCACGGGGCCGCCGAGCAGGGTGACGCCGTCCGCGGTCCAGCCCAGCTCCCGCACCTCGTCCGGTTCGGCCGGCGTCCCGCCGACGTACTTGCCCGGGACCGTCATCCCGCCGACGTACACCATGAGGTCGGCGTCGGCGACGTCGGCGCGCTTCGAGCGGTCGTCGCGCAGTTCGTCGATGGTGTGATACGTGATCCGCGACTCCGGGACGCCCGCGTCCACGAGCGCGCCGGCCGTGTACCGCGGGTACGTCGAGATGTACGGCGGGACGCCGAAGTGGGCCGGCTCGTCGACGTAGCCGTCGACGATGGTGACGGAGAGGTCCGTCGGGTCGGGCGGGTGCGAGCCGCGACCCGACGCGGGCGAATCGGTCATGTTGGCCGTCCGTAGTCGGCCGAGACGGGAAAAGCGTGCGGAAGGTCGTGGAATCGGCAGATCGCTTATTTTACAGCGCGCGGAATCGCCGGACGTGCCCTCCCAGCGCCCTCCGGCCGACGAGACGCCCTCGCCTGATGACGCCGCTCCGACCGGCGACGGCCCCTCCCGCCGGCAGCGGGTCGGACAGTACGTTGCGTTCGCCGCGGTCTGCGCGTACGCCGCGGTGCAGTTCGTCAGGGCCGATCCCAGACCGTGGGGGATCGCAGCGGGCTGGGCGGCTGCGACCGCCGTCGGCCTCGGGCCGGTCGCGTGGTTCGCCCGCGATCGCCTCCCGCCGGACCGGCTGGAGACGCTGGCGTACGTCGCCTTCGGCCTCGGGATCCTCGTGCTCTCCGTCGGGCTGGGGGCCGCGCTCGCGTTCGAGGTCCCGTTCTTCCCGTACGGCCCCGGCTTCCTCGCCGGCGTCGCCTTCGGCGCGACGGCCGTCCTGATCGTCGAGCGCGCCACCGTCCCGGATCGGCTCCGGGGAATGGCGGCCTGAGAGCGTCTACTCCCGCGATCGGCGCACCGTCTCAGGCGTAGATGTACCCCTCGAGCGCGACCGCGTCGGGATCGTCGAACCCGGCGACGTCCGTCTCGTACCCCCGCCTCCACGCCGTGAACGCCCCGAGGCAGGCGGCCGCGGCGTCGAGGGCGTCGCCGCCCGCGTCCGAGACCATCGCGCCCGTCAGGTCGCTCTCGGGCTCGTAGGCGACGTCGGCCTCCGCGGCCAGCCCCTCGGCGTTCTGCCGCCGACGCGCCGTCTCCGACTCGCCGCCGCCCTTGTAGCTCGTCCGGCTGAGCCCGAGGCGGCCCAACACCGCCGCCGGGTACGTCTCCACGACGGTCGGCCCCGGCGGCGCCTCGGGCCGCCACCCCTCCCCCGATCGGTCCATCGGCGCGAAGCGGGCGTCGTCGACGACGGGGGCGAGCACGTCCCGCATCCCGTGGAACGCGATCGTGTCGGCGATGAACCCGTACGGCGACCGCGCGCCGACCGCGGCGTCCGTCTGGCGCTTATCGTACGTCCCCTCGCCGTGGCGGTCGGTGAGTCCGACGCAGCGCTCGGCGAACGCGCGCACCGGGTCGTCCGTCCCGCGGTGGCCGGCTCCGAGGAGCGACTCCGGAAAGCTCCCGATGAACGACCGCCACGAGTCGCGGCCGCTCTCCTCGACGACGAACCGCGGGAGGCCGAACGGGAAGTCGAGCCCGACGACCGCGCTCTCGTCGAGGGCGCGGATCCACGCCGCGAGCGCCGGGAGGGCGTCCTCGCGGCGGGGGCCGTCGACCCCGCCGAGGTCGGCGAGCCGCCGGAGCCCGGTCACGACCAGTTCCCCGCGCTCGGGGTCGACCGTCCCGCTCGCGATCCACGTCTTCCGTCCCGCGTCGTGGGCCGCGGCGCTGAAGTCGACGCCGTAGACGCGGACCGGCCCGTCGTCCGCGCGACTCGCCCCGCCGCCGTCGCCGATGCCGTCCATACACGGACGGCCGCCGCCACGCCGTTTAAGCCCTCGCCGGCACAACGGAGTCGTATATGCCATCGACCATGGAGGTCAAGTGCGAGAGCGACGACTGCGAGCTCGACATGTTCGAGAACCACTACACGTACGACGTCCCCGACGACCACGCCGTCGAGGACCTGTCGTGCCCGTACTGCGGCGGGAGCGAGCTCGCCGAGATCGAGGTGTAACCCGTGAGTGGATTCGTCGACGCGGGCCGGTCGGCCGTCCGTCGCGTCCTCGAGCGCGTCGGCCGCGGGTGGAGCAAGATGCAGGAGCGTCGGCCGCTCTCGTACGACCTCCTCGAGAGCGACGACGCCTACCTCGTCGTCTTCGACGCCCCCGGAGTCCGGGGCGAGGACCTCAACGTGACGTTCCTCGACCACACCGTCGAGGTCGAGCTCGACCGGTTCCGCGACTTCTACGACGGCTACGAGATGGTGTTCCCCGGACGCGGCGTCTCGCTCTCCGGGAGCGCCGACCTCCCGCGCGACGCGAACGTCACGCCGCAGGGAGCGAACGCGACGCTGACCCGCAACGGAACGCTGCAGGTGGAGATCCCGAAGAACGACGACGCGCGGGACGTCGCGGTCGTCGAGGAGGACGCCGACGAGACCGACGACGAGAACTGAGACCGTTTCCGCTCCCGGCGGTCTCCACCCCCCCCCTCCGGCCTCATTCCCCTGTTCTCGGGTCTCACTCACCCGTTCTCCGTTCTCATCTCCCCTCCCTCCGGTCTGACTCCCCCGTTCGCTCTCCCACCGACATCCCCTCGCTGATATCGAACGCCTCGTCGCCGTCGAACCGATCGGGGTCGAAGGCGCCGATCCACGGCGACTCGGGGTCGTCCGCGTCGGTCCCGTCGAGCGACGCCACCACGCCCTCGGCGACGAGCTCACCCATGGCCGGCGCGCGCATGAAGCCGTGGCCCTGCCAGCCGGCGGCGACGAACAGGGGGTCCGCGTCGCCGTCGGGCCCGTCTCCTCCCTCGCCCACGGGCCCGACGAGCGGGTCGCCGTCGGGCGTCGCCGTGCAGAGCCCGGCCCACGCTCGCTCGACGTCGGGCCCGACGTCCGGCCCGTCGCCGCTCACGGCGTCCACCCGATCGCGGAGCGTCTCCGTGACGGAGGCGACGAACCAGTCGTCCCCCTTGCGGTCGTAGTCGTCGGGGTCCGCCGGGACCGGCTCGGTGCCGTCGCCGGCGAGCAGGCCGGTCGGGTGGGGTCGGACGTAGACGCCCGCGGTCGCGTCGTACACCATCGGCCCGTCGTAGTCGACCCCGCTCGTCAGCGCTTGGACCCGGTAGGGGACGACCGGGACCTCGATCCCGGCGCCCGCGAGCACGTCGGCGGTGCGAGCGCCGGCGGCGACGACGACGGCGTCGAACTCGCGGGTCTCGGCGCGGCCGTCGTCTTCCCCGTCGATCCGGAGCCCCGGCCCGTCGCCGGTCACCGAGACGGCCGTCTCGGTCTCGATCGTGACCCCCTCGCGACGCGCCCGCCGCCCCGTCGCTTCGACGTAGCTCGCGGGGTCGCACCACCCCGCGCCCTCGGCGACCGCGGCGACCGCGAGGTCGTCGGCCGCGATCGGGAACCGGTCGGCGAGTGCGCTCGGTGTCACGAGCGAGACGTCGCGCCCGTGCGAGCGCATCCGCTCGACCATCGCGGGGACGGCGTCGGCGTCCGGGTCGCCCTCGCGGACCGCGATCACGTACGGGCACGGCGCGAACGAGAAGCCGGGGAGCGACCGGTCGAACGCCCGGAACCGCTCCATCGCGCGGGCGGCCAGCGCGGCGTCGACGTCCTCCGCGTACGCGTCGTACAACACGCCGGCGGCCCGGCCGGAGCTCTCGGCGCCGAGCGAGCCGCGTTCGTAGAGGGTCACGTCGACGCCGCGGGCCGCGAGGTCGGCGGCCGCGGTGACGCCGACGGCGCCCCCGCCGACGACCGCGACGGTCGGCGCCGCCTCGTTTCGTTCGGACATACGTCAGGAGACCGCGGGCCCGACCGAAAAGCCACCGGCGCGGGCGGCGGCGGCTACTTATAAGCAACCCCGCGGCCAGTCGGCGCGCCTCCGAGCGCCCGACGGGAGCGAGCCGTCGCAACGGGGTCGGCGATAGCCGTCGCGCCGATGTCGTTCGTCTATCAGCGAGCGACAGACCGACCGTCACCCCGATCCGATTCCACACGTCGCACGGCCGGTGACACGCGTGTCCCCGCCCACGTTATGCACGTCGAGCCCGTAATTCAGATATGAATCAACTCGTCGACGGCGAGTGGCGAACGGACACGTACGAAGCGACGGACGAGGACGGCTCGTTCCAGCGCGGCGAGACGACGTTCCGGAACTGGATCGCCGGCAGCGACGTGCCCGACCACGTCGACGCCGAACCGGACGAGCGGTTCCAGCCGGAAGCGGGGCGGTACCACCTGTACGTCTCCTACGCCTGTCCGTGGGCGCACCGCGCCCTGCTCGCGCGGTCGCTGCTCGGCTTAGAGGACGCCATCGGCGTCTCGGTCGTGGACCCGTACCGCGACGAGGGCGGCTGGCAGTTCACCCCGGAGAAGGCGGGCTGTACGCCCGACCGCCTCCACGACAGCGACTACCTCCGGGAGCTGTACGTCGAGGCCGACCCCGACGCCACCTGTCGGGTGACCGTCCCCGTGCTGTGGGACACCGAGACGGAGACGATCGTCAACAACGAGTCACGGGAGATCCTCCGCATGCTCTCGACCGCGTTCGACGACCTCGGAAACGACGTCTCGCTGCTGCCCGACGCCGACGACGAGGCGACCGTCGCGGACGTCGACGAGGTCATCACCGAGATCTACGAGCCGGTCAACAACGGCGTCTACCGCGCCGGGTTCGCCACGTCCCAGGCGGCGTACGACGAGGCGATCGACGAGCTGTTCGGCGCGCTCGACCGCTGGAACGACCACCTGTCCGACCGGCGCTATCTCGTCGGCGACTCGCTCACCGAGGCCGACATCTGCATGTTCACGACGCTGGTCCGCTTCGATCAGGTGTACCACACGCACTTCATGTGCAACCGGAAGTTCGTTCACCAGTACGAGCACCTCTGGCCGTACCTCCGCGACCTCTACCAGACCGCGGGCGTCGCCGAGACGGTGAACATGGACCACATCAAGGAGCACTACTACACGACCCATCCGGACGTGACGCCCTCCGGGATCATCGCGCGCGGGCCGGACCTCGACTTCGAGGCCGACCACGACCGCGACGCGCTCGGCGGGAAGGCGCCGACGCCGACCGCCGACGACTGAGTCGACCGACCGAACGGCAACGCCGGCTGCGTATCGCTCCGCGGCGTCGCGCGGTTCCTCCGCCCTCGCGGCCGTGGTCGTCGGATCGGTCCGGCCCGACACGGCCGCGTACGAAGAACCGCCTCAGGCGACCGCGGCCTCGACTTCCTCGTCCGTGAGGAACACGTCTTCGCCCGTCTCGGCGTCGAACAGGTGGACGTGTTCCTCCTCGAAGACGACTCCGACCTCGTCTCCGGCCTCCGGCTTGACGTTCGCCGGCGCGCGAGCGAGGAAGTCGTCGTTGACGGAGAGGTGGACGTAGTTATCGGAGCCGATCGGCTCGACGACCTCGACGGTCGCGGTGAGCGTCTCGTCGCCGGTGGGTTCCTCGACGATCCCGATGTTCTCGGGACGGATTCCGAGCGTGTACGGACCGCCTTCGAGCTCGTGGCCCGCCACGTACTCGCGGCTGAGCGCGAGCGCGAGCCCGGAGTCGCCGTCGCGGATCGTCGCCGTCGTCCCGTCGGTGTCGACGTCGACGTCGATGAAGTTCATCGACGGCGAACCGATGAAGCCGGCGACGAACTCGTTGACCGGGTTCTCGTACACCTCGGTGGGCTCGCCCACCTGCTGGAGCTTCCCGTCGTTCAGGATCGCGAGGCGGTCGCCCATCGTCATCGCCTCCTCTTGGTCGTGGGTGACGTACATCGCCGTGACGCCGAACTCCTTCTGGAGCTTCTGGATCTCCGCGCGCATCTCGGTGCGGAGCTTCGCGTCGAGGTTCGAGAGTGGCTCGTCGAACAGGAACACTTCGGGCTCGCGGGCGATGGCGCGACCGAGGGCGACGCGCTGCTTCTGCCCGCCGGAGAGCTCGTCCGGCTTGTCGTCGAGCAGGTCCGCGATCCCCATCATCTCGGCCATCTCGGTCACGCGCTCGTGCCGTTCCTCAACCGTCATGTCGGTGCTCATTTTGAGCCCGAACGCCATGTTCTCCATCACCGTCTTGTGGGGATACAGGGCGTAGTTCTGGAACACCATCGCGACGGGTCGGTCCGTCGCGTGGATCTCCGTGACGTCCTCGTCGTCGAAGTTGACGGTCCCCGACGTGGGCTCCTCCAGTCCCGCGACCATCCGCAGCGTGGTGGTCTTCCCGCAGCCCGACGGCCCGACGACGGTCACGAACTCGCCGTCGTCGATCTCCAGGTCGAGGTCGTCGACGGCGACGATGGTCCCCCGATCGAACTCCTTCCGGAGCGTGTCGAGCGTTACTCTTGCCATTTACTGGCAAAGGGCGCTTCCCGCATATTAGTTCTTCGCTGTTTTCTTGATATGTGAGGAACAATCTCATCTCAAATGTGTGACCGAGGCGCGCCTGACGGCCGAGCCGCGGATCGCCGGAGAGAACGGTGCGAGGAGGCCACGGCATCGACCCCCCGATCCCAAAAACTAAATGTATGAATATGTAATTCATCGTTTGTTGTAGTCACATGAACGAGAAACGCAGGACGCTACTCAAGACGATGGGGGGAAGTACCGCGCTCGCGGCGCTCGCGGGCTGTATCAGCACGGACAGCGGCGACGGCGGAAGCGGCGACGGGTCCGACGGGTCGGACGGATCCGACGGGAGCGACGGCGGAAGCGACGACGGCTCCGACGGGTCGGACGACCAGAACACCGGCACCGCGGCGCTGTGGACCGACCTCTCCGACGGCGAGGACGAGGCGATGTCCGGGTACGTCGATGACTTCGAGTCGGAGACGGGCCACACGATCAACAGGGAGGCGCCCGGCGGCGAGCTCGACCAGCAGCTCGAGACCGCGATCCCGTCCGGAAACGGACCCGACTCGTGGATCTGGGCGCACGACTGGATCGGCCGGTTCGCGGTGCGCGAGGAGCCGCCGTTCCTCTACGACGCGAGCGACGACGTCGACGTGTCGCTCGACTCCTACTCCGGGGCCGCACAGCAGGCCGTGCAGTACGACGGCGCCCTCCACGGGCTACCCTTCGCCTCCGAGACGGTCGCGCTGTACTACAACAAGGACATGGTCGACGAGGCGCCGGCGACCGTCGAGGAGATGGTCTCGATCATGGACGAGTTCCACGACCCCGGCAACGGCCAGTACGGGCTCTCGTACCCCGTCGCGAACCCGTACTTCGTGAGCGGCTACGTCCAGGCGTACGGCGGCAACATCTACGACGAGGAGAACCGGGAGGTCACCCTCGACAGCGACGCCTGTAAGGAGGGGATGGACGCCCTCGAGACGCTGTCCGACTACGTCCCGGCGGACCCGGGTTACGAGTCGCAGATCGTCGCGTTCGCTGACGGCGCCGCACCGTTCGCCGTCAACGGCCCGTGGGAGCTCGCGAACCTCCAGAGCGAGATCGATAACCTCGGCGTCGCGCCGCTCCCGGCGGTCGACGGCAACAACCCGCGGTCGTACTCCGGGATCCAGACCATCTACTTCAGCGCCATGTTGGACGACGCCGACCAGTCGACGGTCGACGCGATCACTCGGTTCGCCGAGTGGTACACCACGAACGAGGAGGTCGTCGAGACCAACGCCAAAGAGCAGGGGTACATCCCCGTGCTGAGTTCCGTGATCGAGGGCGGGGACTTCCCGGCCGAAGTCGAGGCGTTCGCCCAGCAGGTCGACCGCGGCGTGCCGACCCCGACCCACCCCGACATGAACAGCGTCTGGACGCCGCTGACCGAGGCCTTGACGCGCGTTTTCAACGGCGACCAGGAGAGCGGCCCCGCGCTCGACCAGGCCGCGTCCGAGATCCGGGAGAACCTGTAGGCACTCTCCCAGCTAGTCATCATGGCTTCCTCACAGACCGGCACCGGCGCGAGCGGGCTCGCACGACTCCGAGCGGCGGTGCCGTTCTCCAACCGCGACTGGGGGCTGCTCCTCGTGATACCCGGCGTTATCCTCTTTTCGAGCTTCATGCTGTATCCGATATTCTACCTCTTTTACATCTCGCTGACCGACGCGACGTTCGCCGGATCGGTGATCGGCGGCGGCGCGGAGCTGATCGGCTTCGACAACTACGTGCGGCTGCTCGGCGACTCGCAGTTCTGGACGTCGATGTCGACCACGTGGCTCTTCGTCGCCGTCTCGCTCGTGGTCAAGGTGTTCGTCGCGGTCGGCATCGCCCTCCTGTTGAACCACGCGCGCGTCGTCGGCAAGCGCTACATGCGCGCGGCGGTGATCGTGCCCCTCGGGTTCCCCGGGATCTTCACGATCACCGTCTGGCGCGGGATGTTCAGCGACGCCCGGTTCGGCGTGTTCAACACGATACTCGGGCGGTACAACGGCGTCATGTCGTCGCTGTCGGCGCCCGAATTCCTCCTGTTCGACGTCCCGATCGGCTTCCTCAGCGGCCGCTGGGAGGCGTTCTTCGCGTACGTCACCACCGAGGTGTGGCTGGCGTACCCGTTCATGGTGATCATCATCGTGAGCGCGCTCCAGGACGTGCCGCGCGAGCTCCACGAGGCGGCGATGGTCGACGGGGCCGGCTTCCTCCAGCGGTTCCGCACCGTGACGCTGCCCGCCATCAGGCGGCCGGTGCTGTTCGCGTCGATCCTCACCGGCGCGACCGCGTTCCAGCAGTTCCTGATCCCGTGGGTGTTCAACCGCGGGGGACCGGCGCGACAGAACGAGCTGATCATCGTCTACGGCTACCGCGAGGCGATCAGCTTCAACGAGTTCGGGCTCTCGGCCGCGATCCTCATCGTCGCGATCGGATTCATCGGCGTCTTCATGTACGCCGCCGTGCGCTACGGCGGCCTCGCCGAGGGGGTGGGTGAGCGATGAGCGCCCTCGCCTCCGTCCTGGCGCTGCTCCGCGCGAAGCTCCTCGGGCTCGCGACCGCTCCGAAGCGGTTCGCCGTGACGGTCCAGCGGGCCGTCTACGACCTCCGGACCGGGAAGCGGACGCCGTGGGACGTCGGGAAGAGCGTCCTGATGACCCTGTTCGGGCTGGCGATGGTGTTAATCCTCCTCTTCCCGCTGTTCTGGATCTTCACCGCGTCGCTCGCGGAAGGGACCCGGCTGTTCAACACCAGCGGGATCTTCCCCGACCCGACGACGTACAACCTCGACGCCTACCGGTGGGTGCTGTTCGAGTCCAACTTCTTCTTCGTCGACGGCGACTGGGGGTACCCGCAGCTCGTCATCGGCGGCGGGAGCGGGCTCGTTCCGCTCGGCTTCCGGTGGGTCGGGACCGACACCGGTCCCGGCGCGGTGTTCAACAGCCTCTATCTGGTCAGCGTGACGATCGCCGCCGGCTTCGGGATGATCGTGCCGGCGGCGTACGCGTTCTCGCGGCGACGGTTCGTCGGCCGGAAGCGGATCCTCTACGGCTACGTCCTGTTCACGCAGATCGGCGCGGGCCTCTCGATCGCGACGCTCGTGGCGCTGTACTCGCTGTTCAGTTCGTACGGGCTGACGAACAACCTGTTCGTCCTCGGGCTGTTCTACGCCGCCGGCGCGATCCCGTTCAACACCTGGCTGCTGAAGACGTACATGGACAACATCCCGGTCTCCTACGAGGAGGCGGCGATGGTCGACGGCGCGAGCTTCCTCCAGACGATCCGGGAGGTGATCATCCCGCTGACGAAGCCGGGGCTCGCGGTCGTGCTCATCTTCGTCTGGCTCGCCGGGTGGAACGAGTTCATCATCGCGCAGACGCTGCTCTCGCCGGAGAACTACCCGCTCTCGGTGGAGCTGTACAACCTCGCGACGGAGGGGCGGTTCTCCACGCCGTGGACGCGCTTCGCGGCGTTCGCGAACCTGTTCGCGCTCCCCGTCGCGATCGTCTACTTCGCGGCGCAGCGCTCCGTCGAGGACGGCCTCTCGTTCGGCGGCATGGAGGGGTAAGCGGACCTCGGTCCGTTCCATTCCGTCCTGCGACTTTCTCGTTTCGCGGTTTCTCGCGTTGAACGGTCTCGATTCGGCGATCGGACTGATCTCTGTCACGCCTCCCCGATCTCGTTGCTCACTCCGTTCGCGACTCCCTCGCGCGTGCGATGGCCGGCGCTACGCGCCGGCGACGCCACCGCAGCCCGCTTATAAGCGGTTCCGCCGATCGACGTACCGTCCCTCTCAGAGGCCGCCGTCGCCGACAACGCCTTCAAGTGCGCGCTCGTCCGACCGGAGGGTACGCAATGGAGCCGCCGAACATCGAGCGGTTGGACGAGCGCACCGTCCAGCGCATCGCGGCCGGCGAGGTCGTCGAGCGCCCGGCGAGCGTCGTCAAGGAGCTGATCGAGAACAGCCTCGACGCCGGCGCGAGCCGGGTCGCCGTCTCGGTCGAGGCCGGCGGCACCGAGGGGGTCCGCGTCCGCGACGACGGCGTGGGCATCCCGGCGGACCAGTTGGAGGCCGCGATCGCGGAGCACGCCACCTCGAAGATCGGCGACATCGAGGACCTCGACCGCGGGGTCGGTACCCTCGGCTTCCGCGGCGAGGCGCTGTACACCGTCGGCGCGGTCTCGCGGCTCACCGTCCGGTCGCGTCCTCCGGGCGCCGACGCGGGCGCCGAGGTCACGGTCGAAGGCGGCGATGTCGGCGAGGTGCGCCCGGCGGGCTGTCCCGAGGGGACGACCGTCGAGGTGACGGACCTCTTTTATAACACCCCCGCCCGCAAGAAGTTCCTCAAGCGGACGGCCACCGAGTTCGACCGGGTCAACACGGTCGTCACCGGCTACGCGCTCGCGAACCCCGGCGTCGCCGTCTCGCTGGAGCACGACGGCCGCGAGACGTTCGCCACCGAGGGGAACGGCGACCTCCGGTCGGCCGTGCTGTCCGTGTACGGCCGCGAGGTCGCGGAGGCGATGGTCGACGTGGAGTGGGAGCCGGAGGGCGACGCGGCGGACTCCGCCGGACCCGACGATCCCCCGGTCCGCCGCGTCACCGGCCTCGTCTCCCACCCGGAGACGACGCGCTCGACCCGCGAGTACCTCGCCACCTACGTCAACGACCGGTACGTCACCGCGAGCGCGCTCCGCGAGGCGGTGTTGGAGGCGTACGGCGGGCAGCTCGCGCCCGACCGCTACCCCTTCGCGGTGCTGTTCGTCGAGGTGCCGCCCGGCGACGTCGACGTGAACGTCCACCCGCGCAAGCTGGAGGTCCGGTTCGACGAGGAACCGGCCGTGCGCGCCGCCGTGGAGGCGGCGGTCGAGGGGGCGCTGCTCGACCACGGACTGGTCCGCTCGACCGCGCCGCGGGGGCAGTCGGCGCCGGACCAGACCGAGATCAGCCCCGAGGGCCCGGAGGCCGAGGCCGTCGGCGGCGCCGGGACCGACCACGAGCGCGCGGCGCTCGGCGACCGCGACGGCCGAAGCGGCGATGACCGAAGCGACGACGGCCGAAGCGCTGACGGCGTCGAGAGCGCCGACGCCGCGGCCGGCGCATCCGAGCTGGACCCGACCGACGAGGACGCGTGGGCGGTCGGCGACGTGAGCTCTGACGCCGCCACCGACCCGGACCCGTCCCCGGCCGACCGGCCGTCGCCGCGGAGCTGGCAGTCGACGCCGGACGACGCCGAGGGCGACTCGGGAGACGAGGGCGGAAGCGCGGCCGCGACCGAGACCGACGCGAAAGAGGCGGACGGGCTCGGTCGATTCGACGACTCGGGAGCCGCTGTCACCGACGACGCCGCCACCGGTTCCGCGTCGGACTCCGATGTCGACCCCACGGCCGACCCCGGCACCGACTCCGTCACGGACGGCCCCGCCGCTGCGCCGAACGAGCGACGAGAACCGGCGACGGAGGCGGCGACCGAGCCGCGTCCGACTCCGACCGCCCAGCGGACCCTCGCCGGCGACACCACCGAGGCCGCGGAGCGGACCTTCGACTCGCTCCCGTCGCTTCGGGTGCTCGGGCAGCTCCACGACACCTACGTCGTCGCGGAGGCGCCGGACGGGCTCGTGCTGATCGACCAGCACGCGGCGGACGAGCGGGTGAACTACGAGCGCCTGCGGGAGGCGTTCGCCGACGGCGCCGACGCGCAGGCGCTCGCGGAGCCGGTCCGCGTCGAGCTCACCGCGCGGGAGGCGGCGCTGTTCGACGACTTCGCCGACGACCTCGCGGGGATCGGGTTCCGCGCCGAGCGCGCGGGCGACCGCGAGGTGGTCGTCGAGTCGGTCCCGGCCGTCTTCGACGCCGCGCTGGACCCTGACCTCCTCCGGGACGTCCTCTCCGCGTTCGTCGACGACGCGGCCACGGGCGACGAGCCGGTGACCGACGTCGTCGACGAGCTGCTCGCGGACCTGGCGTGTTACCCCTCCGTGACCGGGAACACCTCGCTGACGGAGGGGCGGGTCGTCGACCTGCTCGACCGGCTCGACGCCTGCGAGAACCCGTACGCCTGCCCCCACGGGCGTCCGGTCGTGATCCGACTCGACCGCGAGGAGATCGGATCGCGGTTCGAGCGCGACTACCCCGGTCACGCCGGCCGGCGCGCGGAGTGACCCGCCCGCGGGACCCCTCACCGCCCCGGCGACCGCAGAGAGGTACGCTTTAGGCGAGCGCCGTGGACGCATCGGTATGGAACGCGTAGCGGTAATCGGCGCGTCGATGACCCAGTTCGGGCAGCGCGACGCTTGGGTGCAGGAGCTGTTGGCCGAGGCGGGCGCGGCCGCGCTCGACGACGCCGGCATCGACGGCGGCGACCTCGATCACCTGTACGTCTCGAACATGGCCAGCGGCGAGTTCGAGGGGCAGACCGGCGTCCCGAACGCGCTCGCTCACGACTTGGCGGCCACGGGAGCGTACACCGCTCGGATCGACCAGACCTCCTCCTCGGGGGGCGCGGGCGTGTACGCCGCGTGGCAGTCGGTCGCCTCCGGCGCGAGCGATGTCACGATGCTCGTCGGCGGCGAAAAGATGACCCACCGGACGACCTCGGAGGCGACCGACGTGATCGCGTCGCTCACGCACCCGGTCGAGTACAAACACGGCGTCACGCTCCCCTCGTTCGCGGGGCTCACCGCCCGCCTGTACCTCGACGAGTACGACGCGCCCCGCGAGAGCCTCGGGAAGGTCGCGGTGAAGAATCACCGGAACGGCGTGGACAACCCCCACGCGCAGTTTCAGAAGGAGGTCGACCTCGACACGGTGCTCGGTTCGCCGGTCGTCGCCGACCCCCTCCGACTGTACGACTTCTGTCCGATCACGGACGGCTCCGCGGCGCTCGTGTTCTGTCCCGAGTCCGTCGCCCAGGAGTACGTCCCCGAAGACGAGTACGCGGTGATCTCCGGAATCGGCGGCGCGACCGACACCCACGTCGTCCACGAGCGCGCGGACCCGACGACGATGGGCGGCGTCGTCGACTCCTCGGAGATCGCGTACGAGATGGCCGGCGTCGGACCCGACGACGTCGACGTCGCTGAGCTCCACGACATGTTCACCATCCTCGAGTTCCTCCAGAGCGAGGACCTCGGCTTCTTCGAGAAGGGCGAGGGGTGGAAGGCGGTCGAGGAGGGCGTCACCGACCGCGACGGTGACCTCCCGATCAACACCTCCGGCGGGCTCAAATCGAAGGGCCACCCGCTCGGGGCCAGCGGCGTCGCACAGGTGTACGAGATATATCAGCAGGTCACCGGGAACGCCGGTCCGCGGCAGGTCGAGGCCGACACGGGGCTCGCCTGCAACGTCGGCGGGTTCGGGAACTGCGTGACCACCGCGATCCTGGAGGGAGGCCGATGAGCGACCACGAGACAAGCGACACCGACGACGCGACCGGTAGCGACGGGAAACGGGGCGCCGAACCGACCTTCGAGGCGGCGGAGTACGCGGACGGAACGGTCACGTATCCGCCCCACACCGTGAGCCCGAACGGCGCCGAGCGCGTCGGGACGGTCGACCTCCGCGAGTACGAGGCCCGGATCGTCACGTGGACGATGTCGACGGCGACTCCGCCGGGCGTCCGCGAGCCGAACACCCTCGCAATCGTCGAGTTCGACATGGGCGACGAGTACGACGGCCCGGTGGTGCGCGCGCTCGGGCAGGTGGCCGAGCGCGGGGGCGCGGACGACGCCGGTGAGCCGGGCGACGTCGAGGTCGACATCGGCGACCGCGTCGAACCCGTCTACGCCGACGACCTCAGGGAGCCGGGCGCGGGGATCCGCGAGCCGGCGAGCCAGGACTGGGACGGCTTCCGGTTCCGACCGGTCGAGTGATCCGTCGCCCCGTCTCGTAACGGCGTTTCAGGCCCGGAACCGCGACGCCTCCGAGTCGGTGAGTCCGCCGAGGCGCGCCTCGTGGGCCCCGTCGAGCGTGTACACGTCGGGGCGGTACCGGATCTCCTCGGTCACCCCGTGGGCCTCCCCGAGCCGTCGGCGGACGCGGTCGACGTCCTCCCGGTCGAAGTAGTTCGGAGTGAACACGAGCACGGCGTGGTCCGTCTCGCCGAAGGCCTCGCGGCCCGCCCGCGTCGTGACCTTCGCGTCCCAGAACCGCTCGGCCGCGACGTCGTCGACCACCGCCTCCCAGAGGTCGTCGACCGTCTCCGCCGGTCGCTCGACGAGCCACTTCCCGCTCAGATAGGTCGTTTCGAGCGCGAGTCGGTCGGCGTCGGCGACGGTCTCACCGTCTGCCGGGAGCGTCGTCCGCCCTCCATCGTCGACCGACGGCAGGTCCGCCTCCGTCGTCGCCGCGGGCCGCGTCACGCCGTGTCTCGGGAAGTAGCTGTCGCGGGCGTTCCGCGGGAACCCCGTCACGTGCTTGACCCGGAGCCAGTGCCACCCCGCCTCGTCGATCTCGGTCGGCGCGCGATCGGTGACCATGTCTCTGCTTGCGTGCCCCGAGAGAAAACGCTCCCGCCGAGAGAGACCGGGCCGCCCGAGCGGCCGCCGTCCTCAGAGACGCCGGAAGTCGCCGAGCCGCGTCCCGTTCAGGAGGTACGCGTCGCCGGCCGGCAGCGCGTCCGGGAGGAACGGCGCGAGGAACGACTGCCCGTCGACGTTGACCCACGTCCCGCCGGAGCGCTCGTTGAACGCCGGGAAGACGACGAGCTCGGGCGGGTCCCCGTCGGCGACCGCCGCCGACCCGCCGTCTCCGACGAACGCCGCCGGATCGAGCCGGCCGCGGAGCCACGCCCGTTCGACGCGAGAGCCGCCGACTGAGTCCTCTAGGCGCACCTGCGGGTGTTCGTGGCCCATGCACACCACGTCCGCGTCGAGCAGCGCCGGGTCGGGCCACGTGTGGCCGTGGAGGACGGCGACGCCGCCGCTCCGGCGTCGGCTCGCTTCGTCGCCGCCGGCGACCCCGCCGAGCAGCCCGCCGCCGGCCCCGATCACGTCGAGGTCGTCGGCGAACGCCTCCGCGACCCCCGCGTCGTGGTTCCCCTCGACGAGCGTCATCGGGACCCTGTCGGTCACCGCGCGGACCAGGGCCTCCAGCTCCTCGTGCTCCTCGCCCTCCGGCGCCGCGATGCGGTGCGCGAGGTCGCCGAGGACGACGAGCCGGTCGGCGTCGGTCTCCGCGAGGAGGCCGCAGAGCCGCTCCCGGCGCTCGTCCGCTCGGTCGTCGAGCTCGACGCCGCGCTCGTAGCGGAGGCCGACCTCGATGCCGGCGTGGACGTCGGCGACGAGCAGCGCGCGCTCGCCGCCGAGGTCGGCCACCGCGGCGGGCTCGCCGACGACCGGCTCGACGCCAGGCGACGCGCCCCGCGCCATCAGATCGGCTTGAGCACGCCGTCGCCGGGTTCGTAGCACTTCCCGCTCATCAGCGCGTCCTGGATCGCGTCCTCGACCGCGTCGGCGGCGACGCCGTGTTCGTCGACCACGCGGTCGACGACCGCCTCGCGGTCGGCGCCGTCGCCGTCGTCGAGCGCGCCCATGGCGTCGATGACGGCGTCCTCGAGGTCGACGTCCTCGCCGCCGTCGTCCGATCCATCGTCCGATCCATCGTCCGATCCGTCGGCCGCGTCCGTCTCGTCGCCTCCGGCCGCCCCACCGGTCGCGTCGTCATCCGCCTCCGCTTCGACGGGGTCGGCGTCGAGGTCGGCCGCCGCGGCGCCTTCCGGCGTCTCCTGTAGCTCCTCTGGGTCCGGCACGTCGATGTCGGCCTCCCCGGGCTCGTCGACCTCGGAGCCGGTCGCGAAGTCGGTGCCGAACTCGGACTCGATCTCCTCGCGCTCCGTCTCGTCGAGCTCGTACATCTCGTCGCCCGCGGCGCCGACGTCGTCCGAGCCCGCCGGGGCCTCCGCGTCGTCGGCCCCCTCGTCGACGTCGATGGGCTCCTCGGCGTCGATGTCGGCCTCGCCGGCGTCGATGTCGGACTCCCCGTCGCCGGTCTCGAAGTCGCCGAGTCCGCCCTCTCCGACGTCGGAGGCGGCGGACGCCGCGGTGTCGTCGCTCGCGTCGGTCTCGTCGACATCCGCCGTGCCGCTCTCGGCCGATGTGGTCGCGTCGCTTTCCGTGGAGGTGGTCGCGTCGCTCTCGGCGGGGGTGGTCGCAACCGTCTCGCTCTCCGAGACATCGGTCGCGCCGACCTCCTCGACCGAGTCGGCCTCGTCGCCGGCGTCGGCCGCGGTCCCGGTCGCGTCGACCGGCGCCGCCCCGGCCTCAGCGGTCGCTTCGGCCTCGACGCCCGCCTCGTCGGCTTCCGACGGCGCCGCGGCCCCGGTCGGGGCCTCGATCGTCACGTCGGTCTCCGGGAGCGCGCCGATGTCGCTCTCGCCGCCGGCGTCCGGGGCGAGGTCGAGCGTCCGGACCTCGTCGCGGTCGCCGGCGATCAGCTCCAGCGCGTCGACGGCGAGGCGCCGGACCGCCTCGACGTACGCCGTCGAGGTGTCGTAGTGGTCGATCGCCTTCGGGATCCCCGCCGCGAGCGACGCGGGCGCGCCGCCCGATTCGAGGGCCGCGCGGAGCTCGTCACCGCGGAGGTCGGCGTCGAGGGCCTCGGCGAAGACGGCGAGGCGGTCCAGCGTCGCCTCCGCGGCGGAGACGACCCAGCGGTCGCGGGTGTCCCCGTCGACCTCGTTCAGGCTCTCGGGCCGGACGGAGGTGAACACGCGGTCGGAGTCCTCCGGTTCGAAGGTGCGCGCCTTCCCCGTGAGCGCGACGAACGACGGCGGGTCGGCGCGCTCTAAGAACGCCTGCGCCTCTGGCTGGTACTGGCCGGCGTAGGTGACGAAGGCGCCGGAGGGGTCGACGACGCGCCCGCGGCGCGTCTCGTCGTTCACGCGCTCGACTTCGGTGAGCACGCCGGCGACGAACAGGCGGTTCACGCGCTCTCCCGTCGGCGTGACCACGTAGTTCGGGGCGCGCTCCTCGTCGCTCTCGGAGTAGGAGAGGGAGGCGTCGTCGAACTCGGCGGCGAACGCCCGGCGGGCGACCTCGCGGGCGCCCGGCCCGTCGTCGCTCATTCGGCCACCTCCGCGAGCGCGGCTCGGGCGTGCTCGGCCGGGTCGTCGTCCGCGAGTTCGAACTCGACCGCGTCGAGGTTGGCGCCGTAGTCGTCGACCGAGAGGTTGCCGCGGACGCGGTAGGCGCGCCCGACGAGCGAGTCGGCGATCTCCTCGGCGACGACCTCCTTGTCCATCGCCTCTTTCGCGGCGTCGAGGGCGTCGTCGAGGCCGCCGCCGTACACTTCCGCGGTGAGCTCGTCGTCGAGCACGACGGTGACGGTGTCGGTGCCGTCGTCGAGGATTGCCTTCACGCGCAGGTCGTCCTCGCCGTCCACGTCGCCGTGGCTCCGGCACTGACCGTTCTGGACCACGCGGCCGCACTCCGGGCAGCGCTCGATGAGCCCGGAACCGTCGCGGATCTCCAAGACGTTCCCGACGACTTCGACGTCGAACATCCCGCCCGAGTCGACCGCCTCGCCGACCGAGAGGCGGGGGGCGTCCTCGGCGACCTCGACCGGGTCGGGAAGCGGCGTCACCGTCGAGAACTCCGTGAGGTTGAGCGAGGGGACGCCGCGGAACTCGCGGACGTACACGTCCTCGATCCGGAGGTCGGCGCCCGGCTCCATCTCGGGCCGCGGCTGCCAGTCGGTGAAGGGGAGCCTCGCGGTCGCGTCGCCGACGACGCCCTCGAGGATATCGGTCTCGCCGTCGCGCCCGGAGATCGTCTTCTCGTCGACCTCCAGCACGCGGACCTCGACGTTGCGCCCGCGGTCGCCCGCGCTGATGTCGACGAGGTTCCGGTCGCCGCCGACCTCGCGGTCGACATCGACCGGCTCGTCCGCGATGGCGACGGTGGTGGAGTCGTTGAGGTTGAGCTCCGGCTCGCCCTCCCACTCCCGGACGCCGGCGTTGCCGATCGTCAGCGAGTCGCCGGGCTCGAACCCGAAGTCCTGCCAGGCGGTGTAGGAGATGACGCCCGTCTCGTCGGCGACCTCGCCCTCGCGGATCGTGAGGTCGTCGCCCTGGTACCGGATCGTTCGGGTCCCCTGCGTGAGCACCTTGACGGTGACCGTCACGCCGTCGTTGTCGGTGGTGATCTCGCCCACGTCGACCGCGTCCGGCGTCGGCGTCGAACCCCCGCCGCCGCCGCCGTGTTTTCGCCGGACGCTCTGTTTCGCCTCGTCGATCGGGACGCTGTACTCCAGCAGGTTCTCCAGGTCGGCTTTGACCTCCTCTTTGTCGACGCCGAGGTCGGAGGCGAGCTCCTCGGCATGGCTGTTGACGTCCATCGAAGTCGACTTCGACGCGACCGCACAAAAGGATTCACCACCCGGGAACGGTCGGGGGGCGCGGGGCGACACGGTCGGTCCGCTCGAAGTGTCCCCGGCGACGGGCGGGCGCTCGCGCCGGTACTGCTAAACCGTCCCCGTTCGCAACGTGAGACATGGACGAGATAGACGTCGACGCGCGCGTCACGGGGGAACGAACCGTCATCGACGTGACCGGGACCCGCGACGTCGCGGTCGTCGTCCGCTCCGACGGCGGCGAGCGGATCTACCTCCCACCCGAGAGCTTCGACGAGCCCGTGTCGGGGTCGCCGTACACCTCGCCGTATCAGGGTGCGAGCGGAGTCGACGGCGAGGAGAGCCCATACGGCGGCACTTCCGGCAGCACCCGCGGCGTGGTCGAGACGGCCGAGGGGTTCCGTATCAGCCACCCCGAGCCGGCGACCGAGTTCGACGTGTACCGCCGCGACGAGGAGTAGGCCGGATCGAGAGGGTCGGACCGCGCTCTACGCCACGTCCTCGTACACCGCCAGCGTGTCCTCCGCCACGTCCAGCCACTCCCGACGCTCGTACTGCGGCGGCTCCTCGCGGTCGAGCGCCTCGATGAGGCCGTCGACGATCGACTCCGAGTCCGTCTCGACCTCCACGAGACAGCCGTCGGGGAGCACCTCGGCGACGCCCGAGGGCGTCGCGACGACCTGCGTCCCCGCCTCCAGCGCCTCCGTGATCGTGATCCCGAACGGCTCCGCGTACGAGGGGGAGACGAACGCGTCCGAGGCGGCGTAGTAGTCGCCCAGTTCCGCCTCGGGGACGTAGCCGACGAACTCGACGCGGTCCTCGATACCGAGGAGCTCAGCGAAGCGCTTCAGCTGCTCCGTCTGGTGGCCCGACCCGCCGACGACGAGGGTGACGTCGCGCCCGCGGAGCTTCTTCATCGCGTACAGCAGGTGGGAGATCCCCTTCTGGTCGGTGTGTCTGCCGACGAAGAACAGCATCTCGCCGTCGATATCGAGGTCCTCACGGACGTCCTTGCCCGAGAACTTCGGCGTCGAGAAGCCGTTGTACACGACGCGGGAGTCGGCGTCGTACAGCTCTTTGATGTCCCCGCGGACGATCTCGCTGACGGCGATGTTCGTGTCGGCGGCGTTCGCGAGCCGGCGCTCGGTCTCGACCTCGCGCGTGGGGGGGTCGATGTTGCGGTCGCTCGCCAGCGAGTGGAACGACGAGACCCACGTCGCGTCCGACGCGCGGGCGGCCTGCCGCCCCGGCGCGTAGCCGAACCAGTCGTGCGTGTGGATCACGTCGTGGTCGGGCGCCAGCTCGGCGAACCGGTCGCTGAGGCGCTCGATGCGGGCGGCGATGTCTCCGTCGCCCGTCTCCACGGGTTCGAGGCCCGGCTCGTCGTCCGGCGCGAACTCGGCGGGCAACACGAGAGTGGCCTCCACCCCGAGGTCGTCGCGGAGCCCGGAGAACAGTTCGCCGACGTGGACGTCGAGCCCGCCGGTGATGTTCGGCGGGTACCCCCATCCCAGCATGAGTACGCTCGGTGGCATACCTGCCCGTTTCTGGACTCGGCACTTAGGTATGCCCCTCGTCCGGCGGGGCGAGCGGCTTCGAGGCGACGGAACGAGACGAAAAGACGCTCGGGGGTCGCGGAAAAAACCGGTTCAGGCGGCTCGCACGGCGTCGCGCAGCGCGCCCGTCCGGTCGGTGATCGCCGCCGCGGCGTCGGCGAGCAGGTCGAGCGGGTCGTCGGACTCGGACTTCACCGTCAGCACCGGCTCCGTCTGGCCGCCGGACTGTTCGGGATTCATGTCGTAGGTCGCGGCCGCGACGCCGTCCGTCTCCAGGAGGACGCCCTTCAGCACGTTCATGAACGTGTGATCCTCGCCGGCGATCTCGATGCGGAGTTCCGTGTCGGTCTTCTCGATGACCCGCAGTTCCATACTCGTGGGGTCGGGCGAGCGGCGTTTCAAGCTTTCGTCTCCCGGATATCGGAGGATGCGGACGACCCGCACGCGACTCGAACGCGCCCCGGCCGAGACCCGAACACGCCCCGAACGCGACCCGAACGCGCCCCGAACGCGACCCGCGAAGAACCCGAACGCGTATGTCGCCGGCGTCGATCGACGGCATATGCGACTCCGACGACTGTCGGCCACCCGGGCCGCCGCGGCGCGGTACGTCGCCGAGCTGTGGCTCCCGTATCACCGCGACCTCGCCGAGCGCGTCGACGGGCACGCCCTCGCCGACCGGCCCGAGGGGGAGCTGATCGCCGAGGAGACCGACTTCCGGCTCGATCGACTCCGCGAGGACGACTACCGGCTCTGGGTGGTCTCGGTCGCCGCCGCCGGCGGATCGGACGAGCCGGTCGACGCCGCGGCGCTCGATTCCGAGGGGCCAGGGGCGCTCGATCCCGCGGCCCCCGCGGCTCCGGGCGTCCCCGGCCCGGACCGCGACCTCGTCGCGTTCGTCTCGACCGGCGTCGACGCCTGTCCCGTCGTGTTCGACCGCCCCGACCGGCTCGTCGTCGGGGACCTCTACGTCTCGGCGGCGTTCCGCGGCACCGGGCTCGCCGACCGACTGATGGAGCGCGCGGCGATCGACGCCCGAGAGCGGGACTGCGAGGAGCTCCGGCTCGACGTCGACGCCGACAACGAGCGGGCGCTGGCGTTCTACGAGAAACAGGGGTTCGAGGCGTACCGCGAGCGGCTGACGCGTCCCGTGGAGTGAGCGGTTGCTCGTGAAGCTTCGCTCGGTGGGTTCGGTGCTGACTCTACGATGACCTCCTCCGAAGCTCTCGTTGCGACCGCACCGCGACCTCACGCCTCCCCAGCCTCGCCGCTCGCTCCGGGCTCCCGCCGGTCGCCCACGTCGCTCACGGCGTCCCTCGCGCGTGCTCCTCGTGGCCTGTCGGCCACTCGGAGGCACGCGCCACCGCGGCTCTTCTATACGTAGGGCCGTGGCACAACGCGCCGTCCGTCTCGCGCCGGCGCCGCGGCTAGGCGATTTATAAACGGAAAAGTCGCACGGGGTCGTCTGACGGGGCGTTACTCGTCGGCGTCGACCGCCACTTCGTCGGCGTCGACGTCGACGGCGGCCTCCTCCTCGGCGGCGACCTCGCGCGGCCGCGCCTCCAGCGTCAGCTTCTGGACCTCGACGCGGCGCAGCGGGTAGATCAGCTTCGCCTCGCCGTAGATGGCCGAGGAGAGGTTCCCCTCGACGATGGCGTCGACGAACTCCACGAAGGTGCGCTCCTCGGCGGCCGCGTGGACCTTGTCGATCATGACGCGGCGGATCGCCTTCTCCTGGGAGCGGTCGGCCTTCTTGGTCGTCAGCGCCACGGGCTGGACGCGGATGCGGTAGTCGTCCGTCGTCAGCACCGTGATCGACGCCTCGACCTTGGAGGCGCCGCGGCGGACGAGCGAGCGCAGGTAGTCCCGGGTGAGCTCGTAGGTGATGAACTCGGTGTACGCCGTGTCGCTGCCGACGTCGGTGATCTTGAACGTCAGCTTGGTGTTGTTCGCGCCGGAGTCGCCGGTGAGCTCGCCGAGCGTCGTCGTGATCGTGCGGCCGACGACCTGGTCGGGCTCCTCGGCGAGGGTCTCGCCGAGCTCCTGCCGGTCGAACTGTTCGGGCGCCAGCACGGTGTACCAGCGCTTCTGTTCTCTGCTCTTGGATACGGATCGTTCGCTCATGTGTTGGTGGTGTCGCCGTTGGTGTCGGAGCGGCGCCCTCCGTCGTCGGCCGCGAGGTGCGTCCTCGCGCGCTCGACGATTCGATCTGCGACGCGTGCGTTCACGACGTGGTCGTCCACGGTCGACCGCAGTCCGCCGGTCGTCGGCCGCTCGATCGCGCACTCGATCGCGTCGCCGTCGACGCGGGTGGCCATCGAGTCGGTCTCGTCTGGGGCGAGCGCGGCGGCGACGAGGGCGGCGTCGGCGTGGGTCGTCCGGACGGTCGCCGTCCGGGTCGCCCCGTCGCCACGGGGGTCGTCCCCGCTCATAGCGCCTCCCTGAGCGCGGCGAGCGCGCCCGTGATGTCGCCGTCGGTTTCGGTTCCGCCGCCCTCACCGCCAGCGCCGACCGCGAGCCCGCCGCGCTCGGCGGTCCCCCAGCCGTCGCCGTCGAACTCGGTCGCGACCGACCGACAGGCGTCGCCGAGCCCGAGGGGCTCGACCGCCGCCGCGGCCAGCCGACCGGCCGTCTCGTCGACCGCGACGGCGACCGGCTCGGGCGACCGGAAGTCGCGGGCGAGCCGGGCGACGGTCGGGAGGACGGCGGCCGCGTCGCGCGCGGCGGCGCCGTCCTCGTCCGGGTCGCTCCCCGCGAGGTCGACGCGGACGACGACGCAGCCGTCGTACCGGCCGGTCGTCGCGGCGTCGAGCGCGCGGTGCGCCGCCAGCCCGTGGGACCGCCACGCGTCGAGCGCGGCGGTCCGCAGGTCGTCGCTCGGCTCGGGGTCGAGCGCCAGCGCGACCCCCGTTCCGGGGGCCTCGCGGGCGAGCGCCTCGAGGACGTCGGCGTAGCCGCCGACCGTCTCGAACGGGCCGTCCGCCGCGTACGGGCGCAGGGCGCGCTCGACCGCCGAGGCGGCCCGCGCGCTGCCCCCGTCCGCGTCCGCGACGTCGACGGCGACCAGCGACGCGAGGCGTCGGTGGGCGTCGTCGTCGAGGGCGGCCGGGAGCCCGAGCTCAGCGAGTGCGGCTCGCGCGCTCTCGGGGTCGCCGGAGTACGGCGTCCGGACGAGCGTCGAGGCCGCGACTCCGTCCGCGAGGTCCGCGGTCGGAATCGCGACGCCGGGTCGCCGGCGGACGCGCTCCGACGCCTCGGCGGCGTCGAGCGCGTCGCCGGAGCCGTCCGTTCCGGGGACGGAGCCGGCCGCGACGACGCCCGCGAGGGCGACGACGGGGTCCGGCTCGACGCCGAGCGCGCGCGAGACCGCGAACGCGTCCGTGCTCGCCGGGCGTCCGGCGCCCGGGATCGCGTGCGGACCGCGGGCGGCCCCGACGGTCACCGAGACGCCGTCGTCGGCGTCGCCGGGAACCGGGTCGGTCGAGACTCGGACTTGGAACGGCGTGCCGACGGCTCGCAGCGCCCGGGCGAGCAGCCCCGCGGCTGCCAGCGCGTCGCCGTCGTCGGTCGCGACGAGCCGGGCGAACGGCGCGTCGGCGAGGACGTCGGCGAGGGCGTCGGGGGCGGGCGTGGCGGTCGTCGCTTCGGTCATGGGTCGGGTGGTGCTGTCGTGGATCGGTCGTGGGCGGTTCGTCGGTCGCGGGCGGTTCGTCGGTCGCGGGCGGTTCGTCGCCCGTTCAGCGCGTCGCGTCGTCTTCGGTTCCGCGTCGGTTCCTCGGAGCGTCGCGCGGCGTCGTTACTCGTCGCCGACCAGTTCGGCGGCGCGCTCGTAGGTGTACGTGAACTCCTCGTCGATCTCGTCGCCGCGGTAGTAGTTCGCGAGGCGGCGGATCTTCGACTCGGTGTTCTGGAGCGCGCGCTTGTTCTGGTAGTCCTGGCCGTTCTCCGCCATGTGCTCGCGGAGGCGGACGGCGCGTTCCATCAGCTTGCGGAGGTCCTCGGGGTACTCCGCGGCGGCGTCGTGCTCCTCGAGGATCTCGGTGAGCTTCTTGCCGGTCGCCAGCTTCACGTCGGGGACCGGAACGCCCTTGACGCCCTCGTCACGCAGCTTGAGGCCGATGACGCTGGGGTCGTGGCCCTGCTCCGCCAGTTCGACGACGCGGGACTCGATGTCCTCGGCGTCGACGTCGCTCCACTCCGGATTCTCGTCCGTCGCCGGCTTGTCCGAACCGGACGAACCGCGACGGCGCGTGTGCATTCGTGCCATTGTCTGAAATTGGAACGGCACAACCACAACGTGACCGCGGCTCCGCGCGGCGCGGCTGTCGAGGGCTCGCATCGAGCGAGCGGTCCCGCGGCCCGATCCGCGCGAGCGGACCGGCCCGAGCCGCGACGCCGGAGGCGTCGGTGCACTGCTACATTCCCAAGCCGCGGGCGAAGAGGCCCCGGCGCGTCGGATCTGCAGCTGTGCTGTTCCCATCCATAACCTCGCCGTCGGGGTTCTTAAGCGTGTTCTTGTGGACCGCGACGCGTCCGGGACGGAATCGACCGACCGTCTGGCACGCGGCGTGAGAAAGGAGGATTTAGGTGGGTCGTCGGTCACCGGCCGCGTAGGAACGTCACATGATCGATCCACAAGACGACGATTCGGCGGATCGCGTCGACGACGAACCGCCCGACGACGTCCAGCCGGACCGCGTACCGCCGGACGGTGCACCGCCGAGCGGCGGTCGCGAGTCGGCCGGCGACCCGGTCCTCGTCGCCGACGGCGGGTTCGGCGACGAGTCCGGAGCGACGAACGAGCCCCGGATCAGCTTCTACGGCGGGAAGTGGGCGAGCACGATCCCGCTCGCCTTCTTCATCGTCTGGGCCATCTTCCAGAGCGGCGTCCTCGGGATCGGCGACACGAACGGCCTCGTCATCGGCGCGCTCGTCGGGACTATCCTCGGGATGTTCTTCGCGCGAGGCGACTGGAAGACGTACGCCGACACCATCTTCGAGGGGATGACCCAGCGCGTCGCCGCGACCGCGATCGTGGCGTGGCTGTGGGCCGGCATGTTCGCCGACACCCTGCAGGTCGGCGGATTCGTAGAGGGGCTCATCTTCGCCGCGAACGCGCTGAACGTCGGCGCGGCGACCTTCCCGGCGGCCGCGTTCGTCCTCTGCGGCCTGCTCGCGACCGGGATCGGGACGGGGTACGGGGCCACTATCGCGTTCGTCACCCTGTTCTTCCCGGCCGGCGTGCTGATCGGCGCGAACCCGGTGCTGCTGTTCGCCGCGATCCTGTCTGGCGCGGTGTTCGGAGACAACCTCGCGCCCGTCAGCGACACGACGATCGTGAGCGCGGTGACGCAGGACGCCGACATCGGCGGCGTCGTCGCCTCGCGGTTCAAGTACGCGATCGCGGCGGCGATCCCCGCCTTCGCCGCGTACCTGATCGCGGGGTCGATCATGTCCGGCGTGAGTCTGGAGGGTGCCGTCGCGCTCCGCGAATCCGCGAACGCACTCGGGCTGGTCCACCTGGTCTCGATGGGAACCGTCATCCTCACGGCGGTCGCCGGGCGTCACATCGTCGAGGCGATCTCGTGGGGACTCGTCGTCGCCGTCGCGTTCAACCTCGCGTTCGGCCTCTCGTCGGTGAGCGACGTCCTCGTGTTCACGGTGCCCGAGGCCGGAACGTTCAGTTCGCTCCCGTTCGTCGCGGTCGGCGAAACCGCGGGCGTGGGCGGGAGTCTGTACACGGGCGCGACCGGGTTCTTCCCGCTCATCGTGCTGACCCTCCTGATCGTGGCGATGGCGCAGATCATGATCCGCGGCGGCGGGTTCGCGGCGATTCAGGAGTTCCTGCTCAACTCCGTCGCGACCAACGTCCGCCGCGCTGAACTGACGATGGTCCTCGGCACGGCGACGATCAACGGAATGATCACGATCAACACGGCCGCGGAGATCGCGATCGCGCCGTACATCGCGCGGATCGGCGAGAAGTTCAACATCAACGGCTACCGGCGCGCGAACATCTTGGACGCCAACACCTCGGCGCTCGGGTACATCTTCCCGTGGGCCGGCGGCGTCCTCGTCGGCTACCAGGTGATGGTCGGACCCGGCGGGCTCGGCGAGCAGTACGGGGCGGAGATGGTCGTCAACCCGATCGAGGTGGTGCCGTACGTGTTCCACGGCTGGTTCCTCGTCATCGTCTTCCTGCTGGCCGCGATCACCGGCTTCGGGCGGGAGTACATCCCCGACCGGATCTCCGAGGAGGTGTCGCGCGCATGAGCCGCTTCGAGAAGTTCCTCGCCGGGTGGTCGTTCCGGGGGTCGACACCCGACTACGAGCCCGGCGACGTGCTCGAGGTGATGGTCACCGGCGACGCGGGCGGCGAGACGGTCGCCCGCATCGGCGACTCGACGCTCCGGATCGAGGACGCGCCCGACGACGCGGTAAACACTCGCATTCGGGTCGCGGTCGAGACGTGGGACGAGACGGCCCACCGCGGCACCGGAACCTACCGCGAGACGGTCGGCGGGAGCGCGTTCTGACCGCCCCGGACCGGGGCGCTTTTTAAGACGACCGCCGAAGAAACGAGCGTGCTATCGGTCGAGCTCCACGCGCACTCCGCGCTGTCCTACGACGGCCGCGACCCGGTCGACCTCCTGTTGGAGCAGGCGGCCGCGGTCGGGCTGGACGCGCTCGCCGTCACGGACCACGACGAGATCGACGCCAGCATCGAGGCGGCCGAGAAGGCCCCCGAATACGGGCTCGTCGGCATCGTCGGCATGGAAGTGACCTGCGCGGTCGGTCACGTGCTCGCGTTCGGCATCGACGAGCGCGTCGAGAGCGGGCTCCCCTTCGACGAGACGCTCGACCGCATCCGCGATCAGGGCGGGATCGCGGTCGTCCCCCACCCCTTCCAGAAGTCCCGCCACGGCGTCGCCGCCCACATCACCGACGACCAGCTCGCCGGCGCCGACGCCATCGAGGTGTACAACTCCCGGCTGTTCACGGGGCGCTCGAACCGGCAGGCGGAGAAGTTCGCGATCCGGAACCGGCTCCCGATGACGGCCGGCAGCGACGCTCACATCTCGGAGATGGTCGGCCAGGCGGTGACCGAGGTCGGCGCCGACGAACACTCGGCCGACGCGATCCTCTCCGCGATCCGCGACGGTCGGACCAGCGTCGTCGGGAAACGGACCCCGTGGCGCATCTCGCTCCGCCAGTTCGGCGGCGGCGCGAAGCGCCGCGCGCTCCGCGCGCTCGACGCGCTGCGGTAGACCGCGATGGCAGAACTCCCCTCCGCCGACCTGCGCGGGACGTCGCCCGACCGCGTTCGCGACGCCCTCCGCGACGGCGATCCCCTCCCCGGCGGGCGCGGCTTCGCGGGCCGTCTCCTCGACGCGCCCGGCCGCGACGGGCCGGTCCTCGTCCGGGACGTCCTCGGGCGCCAGCCGCTGTTCGTCGAGCGCGAGGCGATCGATCCCGTGACCGCCGGCGCCCCGGCCGGCCACGGACCGACCGACCCGGACGCGTGGAGCTTCTCGCGGACCGCCCTCGACGACCCGACGCCGGTTCCGCCGGGGAGCGTCGCGTCCGCGATCGGGGTCGAACGCGTCTGGTCCCTCCCCGACGAGGCGCCGGCGGCCCCGGGTCCCGCGCAGGCGGCGGTCGACGACGCGGTCGACGCCGCGCTCGGTGGGCTCGAAGCCGAACCCGGCCGACTCGCGGTCGCCTTCTCCGGCGGCGTCGACTCCGGGCTCGTCGCCGCCGGCGTCCCCGACGCCCCCTGCTACGTCGCCGGCTTCGAGGGGTGTCACGACGTCGCGGCCGCACGCGAGGCGGCCGCGGCGATGGACCGCGAGCTCCGCGTCGTCGAAATCACCCACGAGGAGCTCCTGCGCGCCGTCCGGGCGGTCGCCGACGCGACGGGGCGTCGCAACCCGATGGACCTCGCGATCGCGGTGCCGCTGTACCTCGCGGCCGAGGCGGCCGCGGCCGACGGGGTCGATCGGCTCGCGGTCGGGCAGGGCGCGGACGAGCTGTTCGGCGGGTACAGCAAGGTCGTCGACCCGGCGACCGACGACCGCGTCGAGGCCGACACCGTGCGGGGCGCGCGGACCGAGACCGTCCGGACACTCCCCGGCCAGCTGGAACGCGACGTGCTCGCGCTCCGCGCGGCCGGGGTCGAACCGGTCGCGCCGCTGCTCGACGACCGCGTGGTCGCGGCCGCCCTCGCGCTCCCCGGCCAACTGCTCGCGAGCGACGGGGAACGGAAGGTCGCGCTCCGACGGGCGGCGACCGGTCGCGTGCCGGAGTCGGTCCGGACGGCCGACAAGAAGGCGGTCCAGTACGGGACCTACGTCTCTCGGGAGCTCGACCGCCTCGCGCGACGGGCCGGGTTCAAGCGGCGCATGGACGACCACGTCGGGCAGTACCTCGACGACCTGCTGGCGGGCGACTGACGCCGCTCGCGCCGTCGCCGACGGGGCGACTCGACGGCGCGGCCGCTCCGCGACTGAGTTATTCCGTCGGAAAACGGCCCGTGAGGGCCGCTGCTGACCAAGCCGCCGTATGGAGTACCAGTCCTACGGCCGACGCCCGATCGTTCGGGCGTCTGGTGACGAATAACGGGGACCGGTATAAAATTCGGGGAGTAGTGACAAATATGGCTGGCGCGGTAGAGGTATAGCTGACGATCGGGCACCGAATCGCCGCCCTCTATTCGGATGTGCCGATCCACACGTCGGAGGAGGGCCGAAACCGCACGCGTATCCGGCCGACGGTCGACGCGCGATCCGACGGTTGACGCGCGATCCGACGGTTGACGCGCGGTCCGACGGCCGACGCGCGATCCGATCGACTCCGCCTGGGTCGGCGCGACTCGCTCACCGAACGAGGTACGGGTCGCTCCCCGCGATGAAGCGTCCGAGGTCGCTCTCGCGACGGAAGTCCGTCGACCGCAGCTCCCGGAGGGCGTCGACGAGCCGTTCGGCGTCGCCCGCCGCCCACTCGGCCGGGTCCTTGACCGGGAGGACGAGCCACCCGGAGCCGAGGAGCTCCTCGCCGTGGAGCGCGTCCATGTCGATCTCGGTCTTCCACGCCCGCGCCGTGTACTGCTCGAGGACGTGTGCGGTCGCCCGGGCGCCGACCGGGAGGAGGACGTGCGCGGCTATCGCGCGGAGTTCGGCGTCGAAGAAGCGCTCCATGTCGTCGTACGACGCTTCGGTCGGCTCGCCGTCGGGCACGCACATGTGGAGGTACGAGAAGTACGTGCGCTCGGTGCGGAGCGGTTCGAACTCCGCGTCTCCGTCCGATCGCCCCCCGTTCGCCGCGATCTCGTTACTCGTCGCCGGCGCGGCTTCGTCGGTCGTCGCCGGCGCGGTCCCATCGGTCCCGCTCGTACCGTCCGGCGCCGCGCCCTCGGCGATCCCCGCGAGCAGTCCCCCCTCGGTCAGCGCCGAGAGGAACGCCGGCGACCACGGCTCGCCGGTGAACGGGATTCTCGTCTCGACGCCGCCGTGGATGTCAGGGCGGTCGCCGACGACGTGGAAGTCGGCGTTGGCGTCGCCGTAACCGGGGACGAACGACCGGCAGTCCGGGCGCATCCCGAAGGGGTTGCGCGTCCGGTCCGTAACGTTCTGCACGTCTCTCCGTACGCGACGCCCCGGATAAATCCCGTTCGGTCCGCGGCCGGAACGGGGTCCGCCGCCGCGTCTCGACGACGGTCGCGGGGACCCCTTCGCCCCCCGGATGCGAGGCGCACGAGGTGCGATGGTTACTCGTAACTTATGGAAACGAGCGGGGTTCACACCGCCGTGGATATGCCGATCGTGACAGTCCGCCGATTATATTTCATAATCGTTAATCTATGATACAAAAACGCATGACTGCGTCGGGGTAGCCGGTCAGCACGCGCCGGAAAGTATTTATATACAACTCCGTTCCGGTCGTTCGAAGACCCATGTTCGACCGCATCCGCTCGGCGGCCATCTTCGGGATCCACCAGGCGACCGTCGCGATTGGTATCTCGCTGTTCCCGGTGGCCGTCTTCGCCCGCACGCGCCTCGGTATCAACGTCCCCGTCGGCCGACTCGTCGAGACCACCGGCGAGGTGTACGAGCGCGTCGAGGAGTAGGCGACCGTTTTCGACCCGGACCGTCCGTTCCCATCGCCGAGCGACGGCGTTCGCGTCGGTTCGGCCGCCCGTTCGTCCCCGCTCGCTCTCCGTCTCACGTTCCGCGGAGCCGTGGCCTCGTCGCGACGATCGACCGACTCGACCGCGACGCGCGGGCCGCGACGGCCCGCGACGAATATGCCCGTCGGAACCGGCGGGCGGTCCCCGAAGGGTTGCCTTTATCTGCGCGCCGGGCCAACGAAGGCGTAATGCGAACACCGACTGGCGACCTCTCCGAGGGGACGGCCGACGAGCTGGGCCGCGACCAGCCCGTCTTCGGACCCGAGCTCGGCGAGTTCGAACACAGCGAGCGCCGCGCGGCGCAGGCCGACGGCGAGGGCGAGATGAAAACCGGGACGACGACCGTCGGCATCAGGACCGCGGACGGCGTCGTGATGGCGACCGACATGCGCGCCTCCCTCGGCGGCATGGTCTCCTCGAAGGACGTCCAGAAGGTCGAGGAGATCCACCCCCGCGGCGCCCTCACGATCGCCGGCTCCGTCTCCGCCGCACAGAACCTCATCTCCACGCTCAAGGCCGAGACGAGCCTCTACGAGACCCGTCGCGGCCAGGACATGTCGATGGAGGCGCTGTCGACGCTCACCGGGAACCTCCTCCGGACGGGCGCGTTCTTCATCGTCCAGCCGATCCTCGGCGGCGTCGACGACGAGGGCGCCCACATCTACTCCATCGACGCCCTCGGCGGCACCACCGAGGAGGAGTACACCGTCACCGGCTCCGGCTCCCAGTACGCCCTCGGTGTCCTCGAACAGGAGTACCACGACGACGTCACCGTCGACGAGGCGAAGACCATCGCCGCGAAGGCGATCCAGTCCGCCGTCGAGCGCGACCTCGCGTCCGGCAACGGCATCAACGTCGCCGTCGTTACCGAGGACGGCGTCG
>NZ_NHPG01000108.1:0-33800 GCF_002252965.1 Halorubrum sp. Ea1 | reverse complement strand
GGGAGGGAGCCCGTTCCCAGCAGGGACCAATGGTCCCTATTGGCAGATCGTGAGTAACCTATTGAATAGTTTTTGATTTCGAGTCTACACAGAGAATGCGGTCGTGATCGCAGTCCATCCCCCAGTTGCCAGTCAGATCAGTAGCCCAAAGCCAAGCACTCCAAGCCCACCAGTAATCACGATCGTCACAGCTGTTTCTCGTTCTGCGGGCGTCATTGTCATCGTCGTGACCGTAGCCTCGCACACAGCAAATAAACGCATTCCGACTGCCCGCCTGGCGGGCGCGACGGGCGGCAGCGACAGCGCCGCGCTCACCAAATTATGACCAACGCACTCACCAACGTGAGACGAACCGCTATCGATATGTTCGCGACTATCGACCAGTGGGGCGCGTTTGTCGCCCCGCTCGTCGCATTCGTGCTGCTGCTTGGCGCCCAGCGGTACCTCGGCCGGTGGCCCGATCTGTGGCGCTTCCGGCGAGCTGTCCTGCCCGTGCTCGATCGGCTGGCCGACGGTAACTACGACGCCGAGCTCGAGGCTGTCGACGAACACACCTCTATCGATGTGTCGGCCGCGGCCGACGCGCTCCCGGAGAAGACTGGGGTGCCGCTCCAGGCGCGAGAGTTCGTCGGGACGATCAAGGCTCCGCCCAGCGTCGTTCGCGAGGAACTCCGCCAGATGGAGCGCGTCTACCCGAACACGCTCGCGTCGATCCAGTTCGACGTCGTCGACGAGGGGCGTGTCTGGGAAGTCGGCTCGTACGCCTACCGGCCCGAGGGGTTCCTCGGGATGTGGCAGTACCACGTCCGGCTCACGCCGGCGGCAGGCGGGCGCAAGACGCGACTGTGGGCGCACTACGAGCGGTCGGCGTGGCGGGCGCCGGTCCGGCACTACAACGCTGACGGGTGGGATGCAGAGGAGGGCGTTCGCGAGGTCGCGTCGTGGTTTGCAAGCGACGACCGATTTGAGGCGAGCGAGCGGATAGTAGAGCTGATATCGGGCCGTTAGCAAAACTTTTCAACGCGCTAGTAGTAGTAGTAGCCGGGCCCAACGGAGAAAACCCACTGTCGCGACCCATGACCTGGCCCACATCTCGCCGCTGTGACGGCGAGTAAGCCTGCTCCTGTGAGGGAGCGAAATCAGGCATATCCACCCTTTCAATACAAAATGAATAGTGCCACCAGCGGTCAGCTGGTGGCTACATTTCAGTTCACGTACGACCACGCAGCGAGTCCAGCGAGGGCGAGCCCTGCGCCGACTGCCACGGTGCCGCCGTGAACGAGCCATGCTCCTGCGAGAACCGCAAATCCTGGTGCTGTGACACCAGGTAGAAGCGAAATATCAGACATATCCTTACCTCCTGCGTGGTATTTCATCCACACAGACCGCCGCTCATCGGCGACTTGCGACCGCTTTGACACGACCGCTATCAGATTAGGATTAGCGCTAATGTCAAAACCGTTTCTGTCTTTTTATAAAGGAATATAGACAGCCGCTAGTCCCGTTTCCACCACTCGTCGACGTCGCGCGCCTCGATGTCGACAGAGAAGGAGACACCACACGAGCAGTGGACGCCGATCGTCCCGGCGTGGTCGGACATGTGACCCTTCGTCTCGCCGCCGCCCGGGCACTCGACGGCGAAGGCCTCGGCCATACAGGAGTGTGATCAGGCAGGGATAATGAACGAATCTCTTCCTGGTCGACCTGCGTGTGAGTAGTCCATCCACTCCGGCATCGCAAGGGTGTGACAGAAGCTAAGCGCTCTCCGGACCTCTTCGTCATCAACGCCTGCCTGCTGATAGACGACCTCGGCCAGCGAGCTGTCGACCGAGATCGCTTCCCAGTACTCTGTCTCAAAGATGGTTTCTACAGCAGGGTCATCGCGGACGATCTGAAGCTCGTGCTGAAGATTCACCCATGGAACATCAACTACGGCCTCACTATCGAGATGGATGTGGTTGATATTTCGAAGTTGCTGGCGAACTGATTCCGGGGGTTGTGGTACTGGACGCATACTCTCACAAGGGATTAGGATGATAAAACCGTTCACCAACCATATGCGCCGGATCAAGACTAACTTGAATAGAAAACAACAAAAATATGATAGTTAATAGGTAAATCCTAAATGACTCTACAGACTTATCCGTCTATATCTATCACATCATGTGATTATACTCAATCAGATAGAGAAAAACATTCTCTAAATCTGTATCATAGAAGTGACTGATTGCGCTTTATGACTAATGGCAGTCTTCGGCGCGTGGGTTTATAATACCAAATCTCGCATCGGTGCATTTGTCTCCGGAACCAACCGGCGAAAGAAATCATGAACGTGGAAAAAGCGGTAGATCTATTCGGGGCAGCAGTCGTGACTATCGTCGGTGTCTGGACATTGCTCCAGATACTGGTGATCTTGTACTGAGCGCGATAAACTAAGCCAGAAGGGGTTAACACCCCTCAGTGGCCTTAGTAGAGGATTGCTACCGTCTGGAATAGGACCCAGGCGGCAACAATAATTACGATGGCTATTCGAAACGCCTCAATTGCTTGTTCAGTGGTCATAGCGTTCAGTTACCGGGATTTAGCCGGCAACAAGAAACTCGAGAACCTCGTATCGCATATAAACCCGAGCGCCGGGGTCCAATGTTTCCGATCGCTGATTGACTTGCCCCGCTGTTTAATCTGAATTAGTGAGAGCTACGCGTTGCGCTGTTCGCCGGAGCGCCAGTCAAGGATGAGATAGCCCTCGAACGTCTCCGTTTCAGCCTCAGGCATTCTCGAGCACCTCGCAGGCCGCTCGGACGTGCCGGCGGAGCGCGTCGACGTCCTGCGCCTCGATCGCCTCGCCGGCGGCGCGGACGTGCCGCTTCAGCTCCTCGACGCCGTCCTCCTGGTCGCCGTCGTCGCGTGGGTCGTCGACGAGCTCGTAGAGACCAGGGGCGACTTTCTCGACGTGCTTGTGTTCGACAAGTCGCTTCAGTCGCTCGCTCGCGTACGTCCGGGAGACGTCCATCTGGTCCGCTGCGTACTGCGGAGTCACTCGCCCCTCGCGAAGGACGTCGAGAACAGCAGTATCGGTGTCGTTGAGGTCGTCGGGCGCTAGCACACCCGTGGCTGACGTTGCCATATACTAACAACGTGTTGGTGTTGGTAAGTAACTTACGCTAAGACACACCGTATTAGAGACTACAGTACGTTAAGTATAAGTGGATACAGGATAGAGTATAGAGTAGGAAGCGCGGGATACCGGTCAAAATCTGGCCGGAGCGTGTTTGGACCACGCCCGACCGCGCTGTCCACTATCGACAGCATGTCAGCAAACACAACGCGACCCCAAAACGGTACTGATAGCACAGAACGCGTCGACGACCTCCGCGCCCTCGACGTGGGCGACCAGGTCCTGTTCGACGACCGCCAGCGTCCGCTCGACGTCGTCGACACGGGCGTCCGCACCGTCACCGACGAGCGCATCTCGAAGACGATCGAGACGCCCGTCGTCCGCGTCCAGGGCGACTGGGACGGCGCCGTCGACTACGTCCTCGCGCACAAGCTCGACCGCTACTCGAACGCCATCCGGCTGGAGGAGCTCGACGACATCGTCGCCTGCGAGGGCGCCGACCTGCAGCGCGGCGAGCTCGTGACCGTCCGGCGCGTCTCCGAGGTGAGCGCCTGATGCGTGACCTCAACCGCACCGCGAAGAAGGAGCTCTCGTACCATGAGGAGACGTTCGTCGAGGCGTTCGACACGCTGCTCGCCGACGTCATCCACGACCGGTTCCAGGAGGACGAGCAGCTCCGTCAGATGGCCGCGGCGTATGGCGCCGCCGACACGGCGTGCTCGCAGCGCGAAGACGAGCACGACTACGACACCACCGCGAGCAACCTCGACAAGGCGACCGGCCACGTGAAGTACGCCATCGAACAGCGGTCGTACGAACGCCTCGCCGAGCTCTGCGAGCTCGTCGCGACCGAGGCCGGCGAGTGGACCGATGTTCACGACGAGGCCGATCTCCGGGCGGCCGTGTCGGAGGCCCGCGAGTGGCTCGCGCACAACACGAATCCTGCCGAGCGCGCCGGCGTCGCTTACGGGAGCGCACTGCCCGACGTCGACGAGCTGTTCACGGCCGAGGAGGTGACCGCCGATGTCTGAGCAGGGCGCCATCGACGCCGACTTCGACGACGCCGAGCTCCCGTACGAGCAGCGCGTCGCCGACGCCCTCGAGGACGTCCGTACCGAGCCCGTCCCGGGCAGTCTCGCGATCGACCTCGTGACGCGCCAGCTGCTGTTCGTTCGCTCGAAGGTCACCGATACGCTCGGCGAGTACTACGAGCAGGAGGGGTTCGACCTCGCGACGTACGGGCCACACCCGTGGCTCCCGGTGTCGGTCGATGACGCCGCCTACGAGTGCTACTACGTCAACGACCTCTCGCTCGACAGTCTCGACGAGCTCGGCTCGAAGCGGTCGTACGACTTCCCCGCAGGGCGGCTCGCTGTCGTCGGCGTTGAGCAGGCGTGGACCGATGGAGGTGTCGGCGATGTCTAAGGCCGACAGCGTCGACGCGACCACGGCCCCCGGAACGTTCGACACTCGGGCGGTCAAAGCGCTCACCGAGGCGATGACCGTCCTCGACAACGCACTCGACCACGACCTCCGCGACGAGGAGTTTGTGGTCGTGACGCCGACCGGGACGTACACGGTCGACGCGATCGCGGAGACGTGCGACTGCCCGGACGCGCTCCACCGCGGCGTCCGATGCAAGCACCAGCGCCGAGTGGACTACGCTCGCGGCGCCGTGCCGATCCCCGGCTGGGCCAACCGAGAGGCGATCGACCCGCAGCTGGGTCAGCATCTCTCTGCGAGTCCGCGTATTGCCACCGCTGACGGGCGCACGGAGGTGCTAGAATAGTGACTGACGACGACATGGGGCACGCGTCCGCTGTCGCCGAGCAGTTACGGCAGGCCAAGGAGGACGGCGATCTCCCGGCGTCGACGGCTGAGCGGAGTTCGATCCGGCTGGCCGTCGACGGCGACCTGCTCGACGTCGAGAACCCGATCGACTACCTCGTGATGCTGCTCCTCGAGGGCAAGCGCTACGACGGCAACTGGTACGGCGACGAGACCGAGGTCGCCCGCTGGGCTATCGCGCAGTGGTGCCAAGAGACGGGCTGTGCGCCCGACCTCCGCGACTACGACGCCGGCGAGCAGGTCGAGCGCGGTGACGAGCTCGACTGTCTCGACGCCGCGTTCTACGACCACGCCGACGTCCACGAGGAGGGCGCCGATGAGTAGCCTTCCAACGATCGCGTACACGACTGAGTCGGGCGAGCGTCGGCGGGTTCGCTACGAGCGCGCCCCGGGCAAGCCGTATCAGGTCGAACGGTACGTCGACCGTTGGGACGGTCGCACGTGGGTTCCGAGCGGAGGCGAGCCACTCAACGAGCTCGTGATCGAGGGCGAGCACCGCGCCGCCGTGACAGTCACGGAGGGGCCGTAGATGCGCTCGTTCAGCTCGCCGGAGACGCACTTCAAGATCGTGCCGTCGGGCAGCCCGCCGACCGTCGACGGGCTCGCGATCTCCGAGCCGAAGTGGATCGAGTGCACCGAGTGCGGGGCGCAGGTTCGCATCGACGGCCCGGACGGCCACCAGACGACGATCGACAACCTGCCGCACGACCGCGACTGCTCGCAGCGCGACGTCACCTCGAGCTACTTCGAAGAGCAGCTCGTCCGGTAAGTCGATCTGTCTTCTCTTTTTTGGGTCGGCGTCCGAACGGATTGAATCTTCGTTCTGATACGATGTGGTCGGAAAGCTCGGTTCTTCTACCAAAAAGGTTGTATCCATGACATCTATAGGAGAGTTCACGGCCGATGACAGTGAGTTTCACCGAGTGGGTCTCCGAAAGCCTCTCACACCTCCAAGCTGAGAACAGATCACTACCGAGCCGGATCGCACGCCCGCTCTACTACGTCTACGTCGGGGCGCTGTTGAGCGTGACCAAGCGGTACCGTTGGGGGACAAACGTCTTCGACCGCGAGTGGGATCTCCTCGTTATCCTCGATGCCTGCCGGGTTGACGCGTTGCGCGAGGTTGCCGACGAGTACGGGTTCATCGGAGAGGTCGGATCGATGACTTCTGTTGGTAGCACTTCCTTCGAGTGGATGAATCACACCTTCGACAACGAGCACAAGGAAACGATTTCCCGGACAGCATACGTCACTGGTAACACCTACACCCAGCGTGTTCTCGCGCAGGATGGCGACACGGGTCATGCCGCAATGCCATTTGGTCCCAGAATGTATGACGTCGTCGGTCCTGACGGGTTCGGGTATCTGGAGGAGTTATGGAAGGCGGAGTTATCGGATGATTCAGACTGGGTCATCGGGTACGACGACGAGAAGCGGAGATCACCACATCATACTACCGATCGGGCAATCGCGGCCGGCCGGACAGTCGATGCCGATCGGCACATGGTTCATTATATGTATCCTCACGACCCGTTCCCGCTCGCCGAACCGGAGTTGTTTGAACCGTTCGACCCGTTGCGAGCCGGCGACGTCTCTAAAGATGTCGTGTGGGAACGGTATCTGGATAATCTCCGATTCGTGCTTGACGAAGTTGAGATATTACTCGAGAACTTCGACGCGGACGACGTGGCGATCACCGCCGACCACGGAGAAGCGTTCGGCGAGTACGGGTTCTACCGGCACGTTATCGGCTGTCCGCTCCCGTGTATGCGCCACGTTCCATGGGTGGAGACGACAGCTTCCGATACCGGCACGTATGAGTCCGAAGCCCCAGACTCGACGGTAGGTAAAACCGCTTCCGAAAAGGACCGGCTTGAGCAACTCGGTTATCTGTGATTCTTCACACGAATCACACAAATTTCTCGCCGAGGATTTCGACGGTTGCCCGATCGAGTTCGTCCATATCGATCTGGATGCCGAAACCAGTCTCCTGAACATCAACGTAGACTACTTGGGGTCGAGCGCCGCAACGAGGCGGTCGAACGTCATCATACGTTTATTTTCGAACATTTCGACGAGCGTCAGGTCGTCACTGGAGATTACGGGTATCACGTGGGTCACCCTCATCATCCTAGTATCGATTAGGCTGAGCATGTTGTAATCGAGCAGCGCCACCCTCCGAACTCCACCCTTCGTTTATATACCAGTCTCTCGTCATCAGTCGGTGAGATGATATCTATGTCGGAGGTTTTTCGTGAGAGTCGTCTCCCGCGGACGCTGGTCCACCGCGAGTCGGAGATGGACCAGGTGTCTCGTGCACTCCAGCCCGCGCTCCGTGGCAATCGTGCCGAGGACCTGCTCATCTCGGGGCCAAGTGGTGTCGGGAAGACGACGCTCGCCCGGCTCTTTCTCGATAACCCGCGCTCCCCAACGAATATCGACAGTGCAATCCTCCGTGTGCTGGGCGAGACTACGGGCTCAGTCCTCCGCGATGCAATCGACGCACATCCGAGTGCTGTCTCCGTCCACCGAGGCATCGCGACTGACCAGTTGACAGGTATCCTCCGAGACGCCGTCGAAGATCCGTACGTGTTGGTCCTCGACGAGGCGGATGATCTCCCTGAGACCGAGGCACTCGACGAGTTGATGAGCATCCCCGGCGTGGCTGTCATCGCGATCGCACACGACGCCGACAAGTGGCTCGCACAGATCGACCAGCGCTACCGATCACAGTTCGACGGTGAGCACCACGTCCGGCTCGACCGCTACGCGCCGACCCAGCTCGCGGACATCCTTGAGCCACGGGCCGAACAGGGGCTTGACCCCGACGGATGGTCGCGGTCGGTCCTCGAGGACGTCGCCGACGAGGTCGCCGGCCGGGCCCGGGACGCGATCCAGACGCTGAAGTGGGCAGCCCGTCTCGCCGGCGAGCGCGACCACGACTGCATCGACGAGGTGGACATCGTCGACGGACACGAGGAGGCGCAACGCGAGATCCGGGCGGCCGCCCTGCAGTCGCTCCCGTATCACCACCACGTGCTCTACGAGCTCGTGCGCACTCAAGAGTCGCTGAAGAGTCACGCGCTGCACGAGACGTACGAGGCCGTCAGCTCCGAGGCGTACGACACGCAGATGGCGACACCAATTGGGAAACGCTCGCGCACACTGAAGCTCCAGAAGCTCGCGGAGTACGATCTTCTCGAGTGGGACGACCACGAGGACAACTCGCGGACCTACCGCGTGACGGACGCACGGATCGAGTCGGAGTTCGATATCCCGACCCCCCTCCGAAATTGACCCTATAGCTATTTTAAGAGGGACCGTCAGCTGAGATATGCCATCACAGGCAGCTCGTACACGAACGGCGGTCGACATCGCTGAGCTTGGGTTTGATCCACGGAAGGAAGCTGCAGCTCAGGTTGTTGTCGACGAGGTCGAGGATGGCACCCTCGTCGAAGTGAGCTACGGTGGTGAGGTCTGGACACTCAAATTCAACGTCCTGGGCGAGCTGGAGAAGACGCCAACAAAGTCAGGTCCGGGATGGCTCGGCCCGGCGATCAAGAAGGCCGCGCCCGGCCTGCGGGTGGTGTAGATGGGCGTCGCGATCGACCGCTCGGGCGCCGATAAGTGGCGGTGGACGTGCCCGCGGGGGCACATGCGGTGGGAGTTACGCGAGGAGAGCATCTGGTGTGTGTCGTGCGACCGGTCGCCGCTGTTCGAGAGCGGCCGCTACTGGAGCATCATCGACCAGAAGCAGCGAACGGAGCTCCCGGTCGAAGAGGTGCGTCTGCAGTGAGGCTACTCGACCGGCTCGAGCTCGGCGGCGTCGAGTTCCTCGTCGAGGTAGGCGCGACCGTCGTTAGTGAGACGATAAAGCCCTTCGACGTCGGCGACGCGCTCCGTCAGGCCGTAGCGGGCGAGAGTGGACAGGCGAACACTCGCGTGGCTCCGCGTACACACACCGAGGTTCGAGATCGCCTGGGGTGTGAGGTTGCCTTCGTCGCGGAGATGTTCCAAGATACGCTCGTCGACGGGGCGCATCCACTCTGCGCGCTTTCGAACCACAGTAGCGCTTGCGTGAGTAGTACTCATGAGCGTATCGATACCTTAACTAATGCGCATTATCCGTATAATACTGCTGGTAAAGTGTGTATCTCTGTTAGTAGTCCGTTAACAAATTATTTGTAGGAGGGGCCACAAGTACCAGTTGACCTGGCCTTCGCGGGATGAAAACCCCGACGGCGTACCAGCGCCGACGGGTCGGGTCCCCTACCAACGCCCTCGTGACGAGGGCATCCGAAGACCCATGAGCAAATCTAACACGGACCCATATCAAGATGGCTCCAACGACCGGACACGCATCGGCACCGACCACGACGCACAGGAGCAGCTCCGAGCGCACGCAGACCTGACAGCGTTCCAGCGGGATATCCTGCAGATCCTGTCCAACGAGGACGACCAAGAAGCGTACGGCCTCCGTATCAAGCGCCTGCTCGAGGCGCTGTACGGCGAGGATGTCAACCACGGGCGATTGTATCCGAACCTCGACACGCTCGTCGAGGAGGACCTCATCGCGAAGAGCGAGCTCGACAAGCGGACAAACAACTACGCGCTCACCGACGAGACGACGGCGCTGCTCGCCGAGCGGCGGGCGTGGGAACAGGGTGAGCGGTGATGCGCGCGACGATCCTCGCGCTCGCCCGCGACGACATCGCTGACCCCAGCATCGAGAGCCGTGTCGAGAACGCCACTTACCCGGCGATCGACGCCACGGCGTACGAGCGTCTCGACGGCACCACCGTGTACGCCGGTGACGCTGCGACGAAGATCGACACGGAGCGCGAGACGATCTACGTCTCCGACGACGCGATCATCACTGAGACCGAGAAGGGTAAGGAGGATGTCTTCTGTGAGTGGATCGCCGACCTCACCGAGGGCTGGCTCGGCGTCAACCGGTCGGACGGTGACTGGCTGTTCGACACACTCGGCGCCGCGAAGGGGACGCTCATCGAGCGCGCCCAGATCGACGTCGACGGCTTCGCCGAGTACCTGAGCGACTACCCGGACGCCGACGCGTGGAACGTCACGCAGACGCGCAGTCTCGATGCTGACGACGACGCCGAGGAGTCGACGATCAAGTACCACGACGCGGCGAACCTCGCCGAGACGGGCGGGAGTCGGCAGACGACGATGCTCGGCTTCGAGTACTGGTGGGATGGCGACTACGCTCGCGGAGTCGTCTCCGAAAGCGGGTACGTGGCGCTGTTCGACGGCGGCGACAAGGCAGGGACGTACGCGGCGTTCATCAACTCGGAGATCCTGCCGTTCGCGAGCCTGCCCGAGGAGTATCAGGGCGCGCTCGGTGACGTCCAGAGGACCGACGACCAGGAGGTGAGCGCCGATGGCGAGTGAGGGTCGCGTGCTCCCGAACGGCGCGGACATCCACTTCACGGACGAGCGGGACGTCCACTGCGCTGACCGCGTTGAGTTCCTGCCCGGCGGTCACGTGAAGGCAGTCTACAAGAGCCAGTATCAGCTCGAGGTGTACCCGCCGCACGTCATCGAGGGCGTGTACACGTTCACGAAGCACCTCGAAGACGAGGAGTGGTGGTGACCATGTCAGGTATTACTGACGGGCCCACTGCGACCGACCACGTCCATGCGCTCGCCGACGTCGGCGCGATCTCGACGGCCATCGCCGACCGGCTCGACGACAACGGTTTCGAGACGATCGCCGACCTGCTGATCGCCGACCGCGACGACCTCGAGGACGTGCCGTACGTGGGTGCGCAACGCGCCGACGAGATCCTCTGGGCCGTCGACGACGTCATGTCGGCGCCCGAACCGCGCGACATCGACCTGGAGGCGACCGAGAGTGTGGTGAGCGAGGCCGCGATCCCGCTGTCGGTGCGGCTCGGAGATGCTGTGCTGACGAAGACGTCGGCGAAGGGCTCGGTCGACGTCTACCACACCCGGGCCTGCGGCCACGTTCGTGCGAACGACCTCGTCGAACGAGATGTCGAGTGGGCAGAGCGTCGTGAGCTCCCCGAGTGTCAGCTCTGTGCAGACCCCTCGAACCACGGACACGGCGCGTCGGATCCTGACGACCCTGACCCACTCGTCGACTCGCGTGAGGTCGTCCTCGAGGCGACGCTCGGCGAGAAGCTCCAGGTGACGCTCGACGAGCGCGACGCGTGGGCGACACCGTGGACCGTCATCGAGACGGTTGAGGCCACGGAGTGGGGGTCCGCTATCGGCGACAACTGGCACACTCGTCGCCTCCGAATCTCGGAGTCTCCGAGTGGAAAAGACGACGCTCGTGAGTGCGACCTCGTGCTCGCCGGCGACGAGATACGGATCGAGGACCCGCCGGTCAAGCACGTGAGCCATCAGCCAGACGCGCCGGGCTGGGGCGTGGAGACAGTCGGTGCCGTCGGTCGCGTGTCGACGACATCGCTCATCCAGCTCCAGACGGACGAAGACGAGCAGTCCAGCGCGAAGCCTGAAGGCGACGACACCTGGCGGAAGTACCAGAACCGGGGTGAGACGGCGTGAGTGAAGACGTTCGCGAGCACGTCGACCGCGCGCTCGAGCAGGCCGTCGCATCGGGCGCCGACCTCGACGAGGTGGAGGCCATCCTCGATGATGCGCAGGACCGGCTTGACGAGCTGCGGGCGCTCCGGGGGGAGGCGTGATGTCGGGAGCAACGCCCAGAGAGATCCTCGACACGCAGTCCAAGAAGGCAAGCACACGAGGATCGGACGAAGACAGCTACGACTCTTCCACAGCACCCGCTCGAGAGCTCATCACCGAGTGGGCCGCGACGCACGTCGACGACCAGCGGATCGCAACGGCAAAACAGATCGCCAGAGAGAGCGACCGGGACGACGTTGGGGCGGGCACTGTCGGGCGCACCCTCGGCTGCCGGCATGATGGCGTCACGCCCGACGGCTTCCTCGAGGAAGTCGAACTCTCGACGTGGGGCGACGCCAACGTTACCAGCTGGGTCTTCGAGCGTGTCGACGGAGAGACCGAGTCCGACGACACGCGTGCCGACCGGCTGTTCAAGCCCGACCTCGTCGTCGAGATCAGCGACACCATCGGCGACCTCGACGAGGAGTACTATACTCGCCACCACAATTGTCGGCGTGTCGAGGTCTCCGCCGAGTGGCGACGGACGGTCGCGATCGCGCTCGCCGAGGCGACCGGGACCGACCTCGAGGAGTTGCTATCGGGGTACGAGGAGGACGGCTTCTACTCGTTCGACGAGTACGTCGCGAGCCTCTCCAACGACGAGCTGACGAACATCGTCGAGCGCCTGCTTGATGCAGACGAGCAGCTCGGAACGCCGCACGGGTGGACGAGGGAGCTTCTCATCCCGATCCACGACATCCTCGTGTCGGGCGTCGACCCGGCGGAGGTCGATACATGAGGTGGACGGCCGAGTTTCTGACCCACTGGCTCGTGGTCGGGCTCGCTGTCACGCTCGGCGCACTGCTGTTCGTTGAGGTGCTAGCATGAGTACCCAGCGCACCCGGTACACCACCGACCACGCCGCCGAGCAGTTCCGCATTCGGGCGACCGGCGGCGCTGGCGTCGCGCCGGCGTGGGAGCGCGGCCTCCGCGTCGATATCCCGGACGGGGCGCCCGTCCCACGGCACGATGAGGCGCGGTACGACGCCCGGTCAGACCTCGTCGTGTTCCGTCGCGAGCGGACGCTGACGACGTGCTACGGGCTCGAACCGAAACATCTCACGAACATCCACGGCGTGGCCGTCGCGGCCGTCGTCGACGAACAGTTCGGGACCGACTACCGGTCCGGAATCGACGCCGCGAACTTGGGGGAAGTAAAGCGATGAGCGCGATATCAAAGCGGAGTGACGACGAGATGGACAGCCTCGAGTGGGCAGCGCGCCACCGTGAGGAGCTCGAGCGCGAGGCCAACTCGGACCTCCCACACGCGTGGGTGGCTGAGAGTATCCTTCAGCGCCTCGACGAGGAGGACGTCGATCTCTCGGACGACGACCCCGAAGACGAGGAGGGTGACTCATGAGTGCCCAGCAGCGAGCCGCCGTCCTGGATGCGGCCGAGCATGTCGGCGACGAACGCCCGGCGCTCCGCAGCGGAGAGCTCGGCGAGGCCGTCCGCGGTGGACGTCGTCGCCGACTTCTGTCGTTCGCGCGTCTCCTTCGTCGCGGGCGCCCCGCAGACGGGGCAGTACTCGTGGTTCGGGGCGAGCGGCTCACGACAGACGCCACATGGGTGTCGTTCCCGCGTGTGGGCGTCCTCGTCGTCCTGGTGGGCGACGCCGGCCTTTCGGAAGATGTCCCGGTTGAACCGCTCGGCATCGATGTGGACGTACGTCTCCCACATGTCGGTGTTCAGCTTCCAGTGGACGCGGTGCTCGATCTCCTCACGCGTGTAGCCCTCGCGGACCATCCGAGTGACGGCGGAGTGACGGAAGTTGTGTGGGTTGCACGGCTTCTCGAGGTCGGTCCGGCGCGCGATCCGCCCGAGGTGGTTGTGGAGGTGGTCGGGGTTGATGTTCCGGGCGCCGTCCTCGTACCCCTCGAGTTTGTGAAAGAAGGGCGCCTCGGGATCGTCGGGGCACGGGTGCGTGAAGCGCTTGTACGAGCGCATCGCGGCGACGCTGTCAATGAGCGGGTAGTCCTTGATCTCCGCACCCTTCAGCCCGATCGCGTCGGCGTTGGGTCGGTAGGTCGCGGTCTCGCCCTCGAGGTCGACGTCCTTGATCCGCAGCGAGACGGTGAGGGTGCGGCGAGCGCCGGAGTCGGCGAGGAACTCGATGAGAGCGATGTCGCGCTGGTTGTTTGCGGCGTCGACGAGCGTCGCGATGTCGTCGCTGTTGAGCATGTCGTCGGCGTCGACGGTCGTCTTGTCGACGGGCATCACCTCGAGCTGGGTCGCCCAGTCGCCGGCGTGATGCTCCAGGAAGAGCCGGAGGACGCGCTGTCGGTTCCGACTCGTCGAGTGGGCGCAGCCGTCGTTGTGCCGGATCTCGAAGAAGAGGTCGCGGGCGCCGTCGAGGTCAAGCTCGCTGATCGGCGTCTCGGAGAAGCCGGCGGCGAGCCGGAGCTGCTTGCAGTACTGTTCGAGCGAGGAGACAGCCAGCCCGCCGTCGCGAGCACGAATGAAGTCGTGAATGGCGTCTTTGTCCGCCTCAGCGATGTCCGCGTCGTCGAGCCGGTCGAGCTCGTCGCGGAAGCGCTGGCGGAAACGCGCCGGATCATCGAGGCCCATACACGCCGGTGTGGGCCCTCTTACAAAAACTCACACGTGGGAAAACGGTTTCTTTCTCCGACGCGACGGTCCACCGTGAACCGCCGCCTCGTCGGGGTCGCCGCCGGCCTCGCGCTGATCGTCCTCGTCGCGGTCGCCGTCGCCGCGGCGAACCCGGCCCTCCTGATCACCGGCTACGAGACGACGACCGTCGAGGCCGTCGACGGCGAGACCGGCGAGTCGCTCGCGACGGTGGAGGCCCGCGTCGCCGACGGGTTCGTGAAGCGGTACGTCGGGCTCTCCGCGACCGAGGAACTGGCAGAGGACGAGGGGATGCTGTTCGTCCACGACGACGCCGCCGAGCGCGCCTACGTGATGCGGGAGATGGCGTTCGGGCTCGACATCGTCTTCGTCGCCCCGAACGGGACGGTCACGACGATCCACGGGGCGGAGCCGGAGTCGGCGCCGCTCACGCGGTACCGCGGCACCGGTCGGTACGTCCTCGAAGTGCCGCGCGGGTGGAGCGAGCGCCACGGCGTCGAGCCGGGCGATCAGATCGTCTTCGACTGCGGATGAGGGCCGGTGCGGGAGCGGCCCGTCTGCACCGGACCCGGAGGGCGCCGCCGCCCCGCGACGAAACCGATTTCCCCCTCGCAGTCGTCGACCCGATCATGACCGGGATCCCCGCACGGATCGCGTGGAACCTCCGCCACCGCTGGCGACGGGTGTTCGCGCTCCTCGTCGTGGGCGCCGGCGTCGCCGCCCCGTTCGTCACCGGGCTCTGGTGGAGCCTCCCGCTGGTCTGGTTCTTCGGGCTGTTCGTCGCGCTCCCCGTGCTCCACACGCTGACGCGGCCCCTCCCCGACCGAGACGGCGGCGACGAGGGCTCGGACGCCGACCCCGCTCTCGACGCCCTCCGCGAGCGCTACGCGCGCGGCGAGATCGACGAGCGGGAGTTCGAGCGGAAGCTCGACCGCCTGCTGGAGACCGAGGACGCCGAGACCGTCGACCGGGCCGGCGACGACGTCGCCGACCGGGTCCGCGAGGGAGTCCGGCGCGAGGTCGAACGGATCCGGGAGTGACCGACCGGCGTCTCCCGCGGCGGGCGCGATCGACATCGGATCGCGAGCCGGCGGCGACGCGATCGGACGCGTCGATATCGACGGCCGGGCGGTCGGGACGCGGCGGCGACGACCGACGGAGACGCGCCGCCGTCGAGCGGCCGGAGGGCGAGTGATGTTCCTCGAAGCCCTCCGGTACCCGTTCGCCGATCGGGCCCGGCGGAACGGCACGGCGAAGTGCCTCGCGACGCTGCTGCTCGCCGGCGCGCTGCTCCGAACGGCGGCGGGGCTCTGGCCGGACTGGGCGCTGCTGGCCCCCCTCCTGCTCGCCGCCGGCCCGCTCGCCGCGTTTCTCGGCCTCGTCGGCGGCGTCCTCGCGGGCGAGGGGTTCCCGCGCGTCGCGTCGGCCGTCACGGCGCGGCTCGCCGGGCGCCTGTTCGGCGTCGGCGCCGTCTACCTCTCGCCCGCGGTCGTCACCGTCGTCGCCGTCAGCTACGTCGTCGCGAGGGGGACGGCCCCGGGCGCGCTGGGCGGCGTGACGCTCGCGACGCTGGCGACCGCCGCGCTGCTCGTCACGGTCGTCTGCGCGTACCTCTTCCCGTCGGCGGCCGCCGCGAGCGTGCGGGAGGGGCTCCGCGCCGGACTCCGGCGGGACGCCCTCCGCGGGACGGCCTCGAGCTCGTACTTCCTCGCGTGGGTGGGCGGGACCGTCCTCGTCGTCGTCGCGTGGACCGGGCTCGCGGCGACGGCCGCGAGAAGCGCGGCGGCGCTCCTCGCGCTCGCGTGGGGCGCCTACGCCCACGTCGCCGCCGCGGCGCTGCTCGCGGAGGGCGTCGATCGGACCCGGTACTGGTGAGCGGCGGGCCGATCGAGATGCTCGAAAAGGGAGCGGCGGGACGAGCGTCGAGTTAGAGGTCGATCTGCTCGGCCGCGTCCGCCATCGACCGGTTGTGGAGCGCCTCGCCCGTGCCTCGGTCGAAGAGGTGGATCGCGTCCTCCGGGATCCGCGCGATCACCGCGTCGCCCTCGCTGACGCGGTTGAACCCGTCGATCGTCGCGACGAGCGTCGCCGCGGTCTCGGGGTCCGCGTCGGGGTCGAAGTGAAGATACACCGTGTTCTCGTCGCCCATCGGCTCGACGACGTCGACCGTCGTCTCGAACTCGTGGGCGCCGCTGTCGTCGACGAGCTCCACCGCCTCGGGACGGATCCCGAGGACGAGGTCGGTCGCGGCGCCGAGGTCCGACCGGACCCCCTCGGCGATCGGGTACTCGAAGACCTCGCCGACGAGGCGGTCGCCGTCGAGCGTCACGTCGAAGAAGTTCATCGACGGCTCGCCGAGGAAGCTCGCGACGAACCGGTTAGCCGGCTCGTGGTAACACTCCAGCGGCGTCGCGATCTGCTGGAGTTCGCCGCCGTCGAGGATGGCGATCCGGTCGCCCATCGTCATCGCCTCGGTCTGGTCGTGGGTGACGTACACCGTCGTCACGCCGAGGTCGTTCTGGAGCCGCTGGAGCTCGGTGCGCATCTCCGCGCGGAGCTTCGCGTCGAGGTTGCTGAGCGGCTCGTCCATCAGGAACACCTCGGGGTCGCGGACGATGGCGCGACCGAGCGCGACGCGCTGCTGTTGACCCCCGGAGAGGTCGCTCGGCTTCCGATCGAGCAGGTCCGAGATACCGAGCATCTCGCCCGTCTCGGACACCATCCGGTTGATATCGTCGTCCGGGAGGTCCGTCGACTCTTCGAGACCGAACGACATGTTCTGTCGGACGCTCATATGCGGGTAGAGCGCGTACGACTGGAACACCATCGCGATGTCCCGGTCCTGGGATTTCACGTCGTTGACGACGCGGTCGTCGATGCTGAGCGTGCCGGACGTGATCGTCTCTAAGCCGGCGATCATCCGGAGCGTCGTGGACTTCCCGCAGCCGGACGGACCGACGACGACGAGGAACTCGCCGTCGTCGATCGACAGCGAAACATCGTCGACCGCGACGATCTCCTCGTCGCCGTCCTGGAACGTCTTCGTTATCGAGTCGAGTTCAAGCGTTGCCATATCTTTGAGTTGTGGTCGGTGAGTGGTCGTGTGCGCGACGCGCCGAATCTCCCGCCGAACGGTCTCCGCCGCCGGACGGATCGGGCGTGCGGGTCACGCCGCCACCCCCTCGGCGAACTCCTCGCCGAAGAAGATGTACACCGCCAGCGTCGGCAGCGCCGCGAAGAACGCTCCGGCCATCCGGAGCGCGAAGTCCTGCCCCTCCATCGAGGTCCCGAGGCCCGCCAGGATCAGCACGACGGGCGCCGCGGGGCTCGACTCCGTGGAGACGAGCACCAGCGTGAAGAGGAGGTCGTTCCATATCTGGGTGAACTGATAGATGAGGACGACGGCGAACATCGGTCCCGAGAGCGGGAGGACGATCCGCCGGTACACCCGGCGGAGCGTCGCCCCGTCGAGGCGGGCCGACTCGATCATCTCGTCGCTCATCGTCTTGTAGTACGTCCGGAACAGGAGCGTACAGATGGGGATCCCGTAGGCGACGTGGGTGATCACCAGTTCGATGATACCGACGTAGTCGTTCGGGATGCCGAGCGCCCAGACGAACGACAGCAGATCGGTGAGCTGGGCCCACTGCGACCAGAACTGGGTCAGCGGGACCAGCACGGCCTGGTACGGGATGAAGATCCCGGCGATGATGAGCATGAGCACCACCGCCTTGTACGACTTCTTCCACGTCGGAATCGTCAGGCCGTACGCCGTGATGCTCCCGACGAACGCCGAGATCACCGTCGCGGGCACGGCGTACAGCAGGCTGTTCCCCATGCCGCGCAACAGGACGTCGATCGCCGTCCGCCACTTCTCGAACGTGAGCCCGGACGGGCCGGGCGGGGCGAACGGCGCCGTCTCGATGATCGCGGTGCCGGTCTTGAACGACGTCACCAGCCCGGATTCGATCGGGACGAGGTAGAACGCAGCCGCGAGGGCCAAAACGACGTACAGGCCGACGTCTTCGACCGTCAGCCGGTCGACCTTCCGGCGAAGCCGCGCCGTCGTCGTCGCCGTTGCGCCGCCGTCGGTCCGAGGTTCTGCGTCGCTCATAAGTTGTCCCTCCGGTACTCGTACACGAGGTAGGGGCCGATGACGCTGAGCGCCATCCCGAACAGGACGATGGCGATCGCCGACCCGTACGCCCAGTTGAGGTTCGCGTACGCCTCGCGCACCATCTTCGTCGCTAGGATGTCAGCGCCGTTCGGCGGCCGGTATCCCCCCACCAGCGAGTAGAGGAAGTCGAAGGCCTTCATCCCGAACACCATCAGCACCACGGCGGCGCTGATGGTCGCGCCCTTCAGCTGGGGAATGATCACGCGCCAGTACATCTTCAGCGTCGACGCGCCGTCGACCTTGGCCGCCTCGTAGTGCTCCGTCGGGATCGCGCGGAGGCCGGCGAGGTACACGACCATCGCGTATCCCGAGAACTGCCACATCAACGCGAAGATGACCGCGTAGAGGACGATCTCTTGGTTACCGAGCCAGCTCACCGGGCCGAGTCCGAACGTCCCGATGACGCTGTTGGCGATCCCGTTGTTGTAGTTGTAGATCCACAGCCAGAACTGGGCCGTCACCACGAACGAGAGGCTCATCGGCAGGAGGTAGATCGTCCGGAACGTGTTCTCGAACCGGATCCCCCTGTCGATCAGGATCGCCAGCACGAGGCCGACCGCGAGCGTCCCGGCGGTGAACGCGACGAGCAGGATGAGCGTGTTGATCGCGGCGTCGATGAACCCGGAGTCCGCGAGCGCCCGGGTGTACATCTCGAAGTCGAGGTTCGAGTAGTCCGGGGCGTTCGCGAAGCGCTCGTAGTCGGTCAACGAGATGAGGAGGTTCCAGATGACCGCACCGTAGACGAACAGCCCCATCAGCAGGAACGGCGGGAGCCAGAAGACGGACGACTCGATGAAGTCGCTTCCGAAGCGGCGGTCGAGCGCCGACTTAATACGGGCCACGAGGTCCCGCTCCGGTTCGGCCGCGGACCCGGCGGCGCCGTCGCTCACGACGCCGCCGTCCGCGCGGACCTCTCCGTCGTCGTCCCCCGAGGAGGGCCTGATCGTCCGGTGCAATCGACGGTAAAAATCGAGCATCGCGTGGAGCTCAGTTCGATACCGCGTCCAGGAAGCCCTGCGTCGCCGCGTCGACGTTGTACGGGCCGGTGAACTCGGAGGAGATGACCTCGTTGAGCGCCGTCATCGTCTCGGAGGGGACCCCGAGCCCGTGCTGGAGGTTCGGCGGCCGGTACTCCGCGTTGGCGAAGTCCTCGGCCGTCTCCTGGAGGTACGAACCGAACTCGTCCATGCTCACGTCCGTCCGGGTCGGGATCGACCCCTTGAACTGATTGAACGCGATCTGGGCCTCCGGACTGCCGACGAACGCCTCCCAGGTCTTCGACGCCTCGGGCGTCGGGTTGTCAGCCGGGTAGAGGAACGAGTCGAAGTGGAGGGTGTACATGCCCTCGGTTCCGGGGAACGTCTTGAAGCCCCAGTCGTCTTCGTACTCGAAGTCCTCGGCGTTCCGGAACGCGCCGGCCGCCCAGTTGCCCTGGTGGATGAAGGCGGCGTCGCCGTTGATGATGTTCTGGTTCGACTGGGTCAGACCGATCGAAGACGCGTCGTCGCTGATGTAGTTCTCCAGCATCTCCGCGGTCCGCTCGAACGCCGCACGGACGGCGCTTTCGTCGCCCTCACCGCTGAGGAAGTCCATGTACGGCTGGTAGCCGTTCTCGCCGAGCATCACGGCGCCCCACAGCTGCGTCGTCGTCCACGTGCCGGACATCCCGTGAGTCATCGGAATCGCGTCGGTCTCGCTGGAGACCGTCTCGAAGGCGTCGATGAGCGCCGAGGGGCTGTTGAGGGAGTCGACGTCGATCCCCGCGTCCTCGACGACGGAGACGTTGTAGAAGAGGCAGTTCAGTCGGTGGGAGCCGAGCGGCACGGCGCGGTAGCTGCCGCCCTGCTTGTGGAGGTCGATCGCCTCCTCGACCATCACGTCCTCGAAGTCGTTCTCCTCCCAGACGTCGTCGACGCTGCCGAGGACGCCCTCGTAGCGGAGGAGGTTCGGGCCGGGCCAGTTGGCGAACGCCCCCGGCGGGTCGTCGCTCTGGAGCCGGTTCGCGACCACGGCGTCGAGGTTCTGATTGCCGCCGCCGCCGATGGGGTTCATCTCGAGGCCGACGTCGGAGTGGGCCTCGTTGAACGCCTCCTCGAGCGCCTCTGCCGCCGCGGCGCCGTCGCCGCCGGTCCAGCCGTGAAGCACTTCGACGGGGTCGCCGGAGCCGCCGTCGCTTCCGTCACTGCCGTCGCTTCCGTCGCTTCCGTCGCTGCCGTCGCTCCCGTCGCCGCCGTCGCCACCGCCGGAACAGCCGGNNACGGCCGCCGAGGACGGCGCCCCCGACTCGCCGCGTCGGCGCACCGACCGACCGATTCTTGAGCGCCCGGCCCGGATCCACACGGCATGGACGGACCGCTGTGGATCGACGCGCACGCTCCCGCGCTCGACGAGATCCGCCAGGACGAGGCCCGCGAGCGGCTGGAGCGCGCGGTCGACGAGCCGATGAACCTCGTCGTGCAGGGACCGCCGGGGGTCGGGAAGACGGCGGCGACGCGCGCGCTGACCCGCGCCGCCCACGAGAACCCCGAGAGCGACCTGATCGAAATCAACGTCGCCGACTTCTTCGGCCGGACGAAAAAGGAGATCCGGACCGACCCGCGCTTCGAGGGGTTCCTGCAGGGGCGGAGCCGGATGGCGAAACGCGACATGATCAACCGCGTGCTGAAGGAGTCGGCGTCGTACGCCCCGATGTCGGGCGAGTACAAGACGGTCCTGCTCGACAACGCCGAGTCGATCCGCGAGGACTTCCAGCAGGCCCTCCGGCGCGTGATGGAGAAGCACCACCGGACCACGCAGTTCGTGATCGCCACCCGCCAGCCGTCGAAGCTCATCGCGCCGATCCGGTCGCGCTGCTTCCCGGTGCGGGTGCGCGCGCCGACCACCGACGAGACGATCGACGTCCTCGAGACGATCTGCGAGCGCGAGGGCGTCGACTACGACGGCGACGGGCTGGAGTTCGTCGCCAGCGCGGCCGGCGGCGACCTCCGCGAGGCGGTCCTCTCTGCGCAGGCGACCGCAGTCGAGGGCGGCGAGATCACGATGTCGACCGCCTACGAGACGCTCGGCGAGGTGGGCGACGACGACGCGATCCGCGAGGCGCTCGCCGACGCCCGCGCCGGCGACCTGAAGGACGCGCGGTCCGCCCTCGACGACCTCCTCGACGAGGGCGGGTACGACGGCGAGGAGCTCCTCCGGGAGGTCCTGCGGGTCGCCCGCGCCGGCTCCGAGTACGGCGGCGACGACCTCGCGCGGCTCCACGTGCTCGCCGGCGAGGCCGACCTCGACCTCACCGACGGCCTCGACGACCGGATCCACCTCACGCACCTGCTCGGGGCGTGGGCGGCCGGCCGAACGGAGCTCCGACCCGACCTCCGCGACCCGGTGGAGGCCTGACGATGGCCCGGAACCCGCCCATCGCGCGCGTGCTCCCGTTCCCGGTCGTCGACGAGGCGTGGCGGCTCGCGCTCGTTCCCGCCCTCGCCGGGGCCGCGACGCTCCCTCTCTTCCCCCCGGTCGGCGCGGCCCTCGTCGCGCTCGCGCTCGGGGTCCTCTGGTTCCACCGCGACCCCGACCGGGAGCCGCCGGACGCCGACGGGACCGTCGTCGCGCCCGCCGACGGCATCGTCTCGGTCGTGCGCGAGGAGGGGAACCGGCTGCGGGTCGGCGTGTTCATGAACGTCACCGACGTCCACGTGAACCGCGCGCCCATCGCCGGCGAGGTCCGCGAGGTGAGACACCGCCCCGGCGCGAACCGCCCCGCGTTCAGCAAGGAGTCCGACCGCAACGAGCAGGTCGCGATCGACTTCGGCGAGTACGAGCTGCTCGTCATCGCCGGCTGGTTCGCCCGCCGGATCCACCCCGCCGTGGAGCCCGGCGACACCGTCGACCGCGGCGAGCGGGTCGGCCACGTCTCGTTCGGCTCGCGCGCCGACGTGATCCTCCCCGCCGACGTGGACGAGGACGACCTGCTCGCGCGCGAGGGCGACACCGTCCGCGCGGGCGAGACGATCATCGCCGAGCGGGAGTCGGCCGTCGACGAGCGGGAGTGAGCGACCACCTCGCACGGCGGTTTCCTACAGGACGAACGGCCCCTGCTGCCGGATCGGCTCGCCGTGCGGCCGCCCCGCGACGGCGACGAGCCGGAGGCCGCCGTCGGTCGCGACCGCGAACTCGCCGCCCTCGCGGGTCGCGAGGACGTCGCCCTCCCCGAACGCGTCGCCCTCGACGGACCCGCTCCCCGCGACCCCGTAGAGGAAGCCGGTCCACCCGTCCGGCACCGCCCACGTCCACTCGTCGTCGACGCGGACGTCGAGGTACTCCATCGGGGTGTGGAGGTCGATCGGCGACCCCTCGCCGACGACGGTCGTGACGGTCGCGCCGTCGGTTTCTCGGGTGGGGAGCGCCGCCGCGCTCGCGTCGACGTAGTCGGGGTCGACATCTTTCTCGTCCCGCGGGAGGTTCACCCACAGCTGGAGCCCATTGCACGCCGCGCCGTCGGCGGGGAACTCCGAGTGACGGATGCCGCCCCCGGCCGTGATCCGCATCGCCTCGTCCTCGCGGGCGGTGTGTTCGACGCCGAGCGAGTCCGCGTGCTCCATGCCGCCCTCGATCATGTACGAGACGATCTCGAACCCCTTGTGCGGATGCATCGGGAACCCCGTGTCCGGCTCGATGTGGAACCGCTCGAACAGCACGAACGGGTCGAGGTTCGCCGGGTGACTCCCGGTCGGGAACGCGCGGTTCGAGTTCACGCCGGTCCCGTGGCGAACCGGCTCGCCCGGGACGACTCCGCCGCCGTCGCCCGCCGTTTCGTCGGTGACCATACGTGACCCACCGGTTCGGCACGCATAACGGTCTCGTCGGCGGTGGCCGAGACGGTGCGGAGCGACGGGCGGCGGGCCCGCGGGCATAGCGTTTTGTGTGCCCCCTGCGACACGGATCGTGCATGCCCGAAGAGACGATCCACGAGTCGAAGGGGTCGCGGAGTCGACAGGCCCTGGCCACGTACTTCCGGCGCATCGCGAAGGCGCTCGGTCGCGGCGAGCCGCTCCCGGTCGACGACGCCGGGACGGTGACGGTCGACCCCGCCGCCGAGTCCGAGGTCGAGGTCGAGCTCGAACGCGAGGACGGCACCGTCCACTTCGAGGTGGAGGTCGAGTTCGACGAGGCGGAGGGCGCGGTCGACGTCGACGCCGCCGCGAGCAAGGCGGCCTTCGAGCTGTACGCCGACAGCGCCGATCAGTGGCGCTGGCGCCTCGTCCACGACAACGGGAACATCATCGCCGACGGCGGCGAGGGGTACGCGGACAAGCGCGACGCGAGGTCGGGGATCGAGAGCGTCCAGCGGAACGCGCCGGGCGCGCACGTGATCGACGAGAGCCGCGACGAGGAGCCGCCCGAGGATGGCGGGAGCGACGCCGTCTTCGAGCTGTTCAGGGACAAGGCCGGCGAGTACCGCTGGCGGCTCCGCCACGACAACGGCAACGTCATCGCCGACGGCGGACAGGGGTACGCCTCGAAGCAGAAGGCGAAACAGGGGCTCAACAGCGTGAAGTCGAACGCACCGGGGGCGCTCGTCGAAGAGCTCGACGGCGACGAGCCGGCCGAGGACGACGAGGAGTGAGGCGGTCATGGTCCCCGACGATTCCTCTACCGACGACGCGGGAGTAGAGCCCTCCACCGACGACACGAGAGCAGAGCCGACCACCGGTGATGCCGGAGCGGCCCCCACTGCCAGCGACGCGCAGAGCCGAGACGCCTCGGACCGCCGCGTCGCCGGCGATCGATACGACCCGGACGACGACTCGGGCGGGTACCTCTCGCCCGGGGACGACGCGCCCGCGGATCTGGGCGATATCCTCCTCTACGGTCTGCTGGGCGGGATCGCCGGGTCGGTGCTGTCGTTCGTCCCCTTCGCGACCGTCCTCGGCGGCGCGCTCGCGGGCTACCTCTGCGGCGGCACGTCGGCCGACGCGCTCAAGACGGGCGCGGTCGCCGGCGCGGTCATGACGCTCCCGTTCGTCGCGGTGGTCGCCTTCCTCCTCTTCTTGTTCGGGTTCGCCGGAGCGCCGGCGGAGTTCGGCGTCTTCGCGCTCCTCGTTGTCGGGGTCGGCGCCGCCTACACCCTCGGCTCGGGCGTGGTCGGCGGCTACCTCGGCCACTACCTCCGCGGGGAGCTGTAGCGCGACCGCGGACCGCACCGCTTATTCGACGCCCGTCGCTACCTCGGGTCGGACATGGACGCGCTCGACGCCAAGTACCCGTTCTTCGCGGCCGCCCGCGAGGCCGTCGCCGACGCCGCGGTGTCGCTGCCGGAACTCGTCGCGGCCGACGCGCCCGCCGTCGAGCGCGGGCGCGAGCGCGTCGAGCGCGCCCTGATGGACGGGACGGTCGAGTCCGAGAGCGGCGGGTTCCCCGGGGAGTCCGCCTACGACGTGCAGGCGGAGCTGCTCTCGTACCCCGTCGCGCGGATCCTCGTCTCGCTTCTGGACTCGGAGCCCGCCATCGAGAAGTACGCCGCCGCGGAGGCCGCGACCGCGGTCGACCGGATCCGCGGGGACCTCGCGACCGACGACGAGCTTCGGTCGGTGTCGACGCCGACCGTCGCCCTCGGCGACGTGCTCGCCGAGTTCGAGCTCGCCGACGCGGTCCGCCCGGAGTCGCCGCGATCGGCCTCGGGCGCCGGCGTCGGCGCCCCCGACCGCGACCCCGCCAACTACTGGATCGACGTCGGCCCGTACCTCCGGCTCACGTCGCCGTCGTGGGGCGAGTCGTGGCGGCTGGTCAACCGCGCGCTCGCCGACGGCGCGGTGCGCGTCTCCCGCGGGGAGCTGCTGGACGCGCTGGAGGCCGCGGTCGAGGAGCGGGTGCGCGAGGGGCTCCCGTTCGAGCTGGCGGCCGGCGAGGGGATCGCCGCGGAGTTAGAGGAGGGCGTCGCCGACCTCAAGCGCCTGCTCTCCGAGCGGAGCTACACGGGGCCGGTCGACGTCGTCGCCCCCGAGCTGTTCCCGCCGTGCATGACGAACCTGATCGAGAAGGCCGAGCGCGACGCGGACCTCTCGCCGCCGGAGTCGTTCGCGCTGATGGCGTTCCTCGTCGGGATCGGGATGACCCCGGACGAGGTGGTGACGTTCTGCGCCGACACGAGCCTCGACGCCGAGGGGATCCGCTACCAGACGGAGTATTTAAAAGACGACCGCGGCACGCAGTACCCGCCGCCCACCTGCGAGACGCTGGCGAACTACGGGATCTGCCACAACGAGGAGGACCACATGCAGGTGGCCGCCGACCCCCTCGCGTACTACGAGAAGCGGGTCGCGGCCGCCGACGAGATCACCGACTGGCGAGAGCGCGAGGCCGGGAACGGGGAGAACGAGAGCGGAGAGGCGGAAGCGGACGAGGCCACGGATGGCAGAGAATCCACGAACGCCGGAGAAACCACGGACGCCGGCGGAACGAAGTAACCGCGCCGCCGGCCTACGCCTCGTCGCTCGCGCGGATGAGGTACGCGCCGACGAGCGCCATCAACAGGACGAACCCGGCCAGCAGTCCGACGAGCGCGAGCGCGCCGGACGCCGGCAGTCCGGCCGACCCGCCGAAGGTGACCCCGATCCCGACCAGCCCGACGATGAAAACGGCGGCCGCCGCCAGAGAGACCGTGATCTGCCGACGAAGCTCCGCGTCGATTTCCATGCCCGCGAGTTTCCGTCGCCGCTAAAAAAGGACTTCGATGAGGGCGGCCGGGGTCCGACGGCTCCGGCGACCGTGTCCGGAATATCTGACGCTCGACCCCCTTCAGCGGCGAATTTAACCGTTTACGGGGCCTATTTTCACGGGAAGCGAGGGTCCCCCTCGCGGTCACCCATGACGCACCCCCGAGACCCGCCCGCGTCGACGGTCCCCGAACCGGACGCCGCCCGAGCCGCGCCGCCGGCGGAGCGAACGCCGGATCGACGCGACTCGGCCGCGGTCGACGACGAGACCGACCGCTCGCCGGGCGCCGACGCCGACGCCGACGACCGGTCGGCGCGCGCCGCCGCGGAGGAGATGACGGTGCGGCCCCTCCGCGACCGGCGGTACGTCGTCGAGACCGACGGCGGCACCTACGTCGTCGCGCTCGACGCCGGCACCTGCACCTGTCCCGACCACGCGATCCGCGGCTCGCGGTGTAAACACCTCCGGCGGGTCGCCATGGAGGTGACCGCGGGGTCGGTCCCCGCCCCGGACGAGCGCGTGGGAGCCTGCGCCGTCTGCGGGGCGGAGACGTTCGTCCCGCTCGACGACCCGGGATCGCACCTCTGTTCGCGCCACGCGTTCGATCCGGGCGACGCCGTCCGCGACCGCGAGAGCGGCGAGCGCCTCGTCGTCGTCGCGGTCACGACCGAGCGGGCCGACGCCTACCGGACGGAGGAGGACCGGACGGTCGACGAGTACGCCACGAACGCCGCGTACGGCGCGCACGAACCCGTCGTCGAGGCCGTGTACGTCGACGCGGTCCGGCCGGGGCGCGGCCTGTCGGACTGCGAGCGGTACGCCTTCCCCGCCTCGCGGCTCACCCAGCGAGGTGGCTGATGTCGCGCCGCAGCGTGTACCCCTGCGGAACGCCGACGGCGCCGAGGCAGTCCGCGCACAGCGTCCGCTCGTAGTCGCGGTTCGTCTCCTTCTCGAGCAGCGAGGCGTCTCCGATGGGAAGCACCGACTCGCAACGGTCGCACTCGACCTTGTCGCCGTCGACGATCTTCATTGGACGGCCGTGACTTCCGGCGATCGATATAAAAAGGCGCGCCCGACGTTATCACTCCGGATAGCGGCGTCGGCATAAAATGGGTGCGGTCGACGCGACGGTCGGTCGCGGTGCGTCCGAGGTTAGCCGAAGAGTTCGCCGAGGCCCTCGCCGCCGTCCTCGTCGTCGTCTTCCTCTTCCTCGTCCGCGGCTTCCTCTGCCTCGTCGGCCTCGTCGGCCTCGTCGTCGGCCTCGTCGGCCTCCGCGGCGTCCGCGGAGCCGCCAGCGGCGGCGCCGGCGGCGGGCGCCGCGGCGGCCGTCTCGATGGCGTCTTCGATGTCGACGTCCTCCAGCGCGGCGACGAGCGCCTTGACGCGGGATTCCTCGACGTCGACGCCGGCGGCGTCCAGCACGCCGGTGATGTTCTCCTCGTTGATCTCTTCGCCAGTCTCGTTCAGGATGAGCGCAGCGTAAACGTATTCCATTGGTGTATCCTCGTAGTGTTAGCCGAACATCGCGCCGAGACCGTCGCCGCCGTCGTCGCCGTCGTCCTCGTCGGCGTCGTCGGCGGCGTCGTCGGTCGTCTCAGCGTCGTCCGTGTCGTCGTCTTCCTCCGCCTGTTCCTCCTCGTCGGCGTCGTCCGTCTCCGGAGCCGGGGCCGCCTCGACCCCCTGCAGCTCCTCGGGGAGCGCCTCCTCGTCGTCGATCTGGGCCGCGAGCGCACGCAGCTGGGCGTCGGCCTTCCCGATGAGGTCGGGCACGACGTCCGGGCTCTCGATCTCCGCGTACAGGCCGACGGACTTCGCCTCGCCGGACGCCTTCGCGAGAAGGCTGCCGACCGTGGCGGCCGTCGGGTACTCGGCGTTGATCGAGAGGTTGCGCGCGGCGGCGGCGGCGGACCGGATGTCCGCCGCGTACTCGTCGACGTCGATCGCGAGCTCGTCCGGCTCGAACAGGACGCCCTCGGAGTAGACGCCCTTGAGGTCGAGCCCGACTTCCTTCGGCTCGATGCCGAGTTCGACCAGGACGTTCGCGAGGTCCTCGTCGACGACCTCGCCCTCCTCGAGGACCGTGGAGTCCTCGGTGACCATGATCGAGCCGTCTTGGATGCGCGCGGCCGCGCCGATCGTCTGGAGCTCGCCGACGAACGGTCCCGGGTCGACGCCGGTGTCACCCTCGGGGATGAGGATGTCGTTGGGGGCGACCTCGCCCGCGTTGATGGGGGCGGGGGTCTTCGAGGCTTCCAGCTGTTTGTAGAGGCCGAACGGGTTGTCGTTCGTGCCGATGAGCGCGACCTGACCCGAGACGTACTGGGTCAGCTCCTCGACGCCGTCGTCGACCTCTTCGAGGGCGCGGACGGTGAGGGTGTTCCGGCTCACGCGGAGATCGGCCGAGCCGTGCAGCTCGCGGCGCATGGCCTGGAGCTGTCGGCTCGGGATGCCGCCGACGCCGACGACCCCGACGGAGTTGAACGAGTCGATGAACTCGACGAGCTCGTCGACCTCGTCCTGCTTCCACTGCGGGATCGTCTCGGTCTTGCGGACCGAGCTCATACGGGCACCTCCCTAGCGGGACCCATCGTGGTCTTCACGTAGATCCCGTCGATGTTGAGCGGCCCCTTCTCGAGGTCCGCTTCGAGTCGCCGGATGATGACGTCGATGTTGTCCGTGATCGCCTCGGCGCCCATGTCTTCGGCGCCGACGCGGGTGTGGAACGTGCGCCGGTCGCGGGACCGGAGCTGCACGGTGTTCTTCATCCGGTTGACGGTCTCGACGACGTCGTCGTCCGGCTGTAGTGGGGTAGGCATCTTCCCGCGCGGACCGAGGACGGTACCGAGGTACCGACCGATGTCCTGCATCAGGTTGGCCTCCGCGACGAAGAAATCGGTTTCGCCGGCCAGGTCCTTTGCGCGGTCGTCGTCGTCTCCGAGATCCTCGAGGTCGTCGCTGTCAAGCACTTCATCAGCGACTTCCTGAGCGCGGACGGCGGTTTCGCCCTCCGCGAAGACGACGATCTGTGTCTCCTGCCCCGTTCCAGCCGGCAGCACGACGGACTCGTCGATGCGGTTCGACGGATCGTTGAGGTCGAGGTCTCGCAGGTTGATCGCGATGTCCACTGTCTCGCGGAAGTTCCGCTCGGGCGCATCGTCGAGTGCGAGAGTTACGGCCTCTTGTATTGTGTCTGCCATTTTCACCTCCGTAGTACGCAGGTCGCTCCTACGGGTCAGTGAAACAGGCGAAGCCTGTCTCACCGGAGAGTGGTCCATCCGAGGTTTAAAAGCGTCGAACCGCCCGTGCCCGTGCGAATCGGCGACAGGGCTCGTGCGGGCGGTCGAGGCCGGACGGGCGACGTCCGCACCGGGAGAGAGGCGATCGCCGCCGAAGCGAGGTGGCCGCCGCGGCGGCGGACGCGGAACCCGACGCGGTCTCCGGATTCGACGCGCGTCGAACTCCGAAACGTCGGATAGGGGAACCCTTTTGACGCCGCTGGTCGACCCACGAGGTAATGACTCAGGGTGGTCCGGCGTGACGATGGACGACCGCATCGAGGACCTCCGCGAGCGCCGCGAACGGGCGGCGCTGGGGGGCGGCGAGGACCGGATCGAGTCCCAACACGAGAAGGGGAAGATGACCGCGCGCGAGCGCGTCGACTACTTCCTCGACGACGGGACGTTCCACGAGTTCGATCGGTTCCGCACCCACCGGACCCACAAGTTCGGGATGGAGGAACAGCAGATCCCGGGCGACGGCGTCGTCACCGGATACGGCGAAGTGAACGGGCGGAAGACGTTCGTCTTCGCCCACGACTTCACCGTCTTCGGCGGGTCGCTCGGCGAGGTGTTCGCCGAGAAGGTGTGCAAGGTGATGGACAAGGCGATGGACGTGGGGGCGCCCGTCGTCGGGCTCAACGACTCCGCGGGCGCCCGGATCCAGGAGGGGGTCGCCTCGCTCGGCGGCTTCGCGGAGATCTTCCGGCGCAACACGGAGGCGTCCGGCGTGATCCCACAGATCTCGGCGATCATGGGGCCGTGCGCCGGCGGCGCGGTGTACTCGCCCGCAATCACGGACTTCACGTTCATGGTGAAGGACACCTCGCACATGTTCATCACCGGCCCGGACGTCATCGAGACGGTGACGGGCGAGGAGGTGAGCTTCGAGGAGCTCGGCGGCGCCGTCACCCACACGTCGACCTCGGGCGTGGCCCACTTCGCCGAGGAGAGCGAGGAGGACGCCTTGGACGACATCGCGCGGCTGCTCTCGTACCTCCCCGCCAACAACGTCGAGGACCCGCCCCGCGTCGAGCCGTGGGACGACCCCGAGCGCGCCGACGAGGAGCTGGCCGAGATCGTTCCGAACGCCCCCCGGAAGCCGTACGACATGAAGGAGGTGATCGGCAGCGTCGTCGACGAGGGCTCCTTCTTCGAGGTGCAGGAGAACTTCGCGAAGAACGTCGTCGTCGGCTTCGCGCGGCTGGACGGCCACTCGATCGGGATCGTCGCCAACAACCCCCGGGTGAACGCCGGCACCCTCGACATCGAGTCGAGCCAGAAGGGGGCGCGCTTCGTCCGCTTCTGCGACGCGTTCAATATCCCCATCCTCACCTTCGAGGACGTGCCCGGCTTCATGCCCGGCACCGACCAGGAGCACAACGGGATCATCCGCCACGGCGCGAAGCTGCTGTACGCCTTCTCCGAGGCGACGGTCCCCCTCCTCACCGTGATCACCCGGAAGGCGTACGGCGGCGCCTACTGCGTGATGTCGTCGAAGCACATCGGCGGCGACGTCAACTACGCGTGGCCCACGGCCGAGATCGCGGTGATGGGGCCGAAGGGCGCCGTCAACGTCCTCTACCGCGAGGAGCTGGCGGCGGCCGACGACCCCGACGCGCGAAGGCAGGAGCTCATCGACGAGTACCGCGAGGAGTTCGCGAACCCGTACAGCGCCGCCGACCGCGGCTTCGTCGACGACGTCATCGAGCCCGCTGAGACGCGAGCGCGCCTGATCGACGACCTCCAGATGCTGAAGGGGAAGCGCTCGGACCGGCCCGAGAAGAAACACGGCAACATCCCGATCTGATGGCGACCGACTCGCCCGACCCGTCCGACCCGGACGCCGCCTCGACCGACGCGGACGCCGCCTCGGCCGACGCGGAAAGCGGACCGAACGGCCCAGCGGTCGCCGCCGTCCTCGACGGGCTGACCGTCCCCGACGACGCCGACGACGCGGAGGCCGCCGCCATCGCCGCCGCGGTCGCGGCGCATCTCCGCGACGGGGAGTTGGCCGCGGCGGCGGCCGCGACCGACGAGGAGACCGGGTGGGAGGGGAAGCGGTGGGCGTTCGCCGACCGGGTCGACCGCCTCACCGGCCGGTCGGTCCGCGTGCCGACGGAGGCGCCGACCGACCCGTGGACGGCGGCCGGCCGCGCCGACCGCTTCTGACGGGAACGCCCCGTCCGCCGAACCCGGCGTATCGAGGCGGCGCCGCGGCTGTCCGGGTTTCGAACGGCTACCCCGGACGCGAGAGCGCCCGAGCGCGTGCATTCCCCGGCGAGACGCCCGCCGAGCGCCTTGCCACGCCAACCCTTCTCAGGGAGCGTTAGAAGATACGTTGGATAACATATATATCTGTGGTCACGCCTCGGGCGGCTCCTCGGCGCCCTCCTCCGCGGCGGTCCCCGCGGGCGATCCGCCGAGGACCCGGTTGAGAACGATCGGAACGACGCCGGCGAGGAGGACGAGGATCCCGATTCGGACGAGTATCGAGGCGTCCGTCAGGAGCGTCGCGGCGAGGTACGCGCCCGCCGCGACCAGCGTCGACGGCAACACGTAGGGGTTTCCGGGCGAGAGCATGTCGGGATATGGAAGCGGGCAGCCCTTAACCGTCTCGGGGGAAGCCGCGGCGCGCGCCGACAGAGTACGACGATCGTCGTCACCGACCGTCGTCGCGGACCGATAGAATGAGGTGGGTTATCGTGGAATGACGGTGTAAGAATGTTCGATAAGGTTCTCGTCGCGAACCGCGGAGAGATCGCGGTTCGGGTGATGCGCGCCTGTGCCGAGCTGGACGTCGACACCGTCGCCGTGTACAGCGACGCCGACAAGCACGGCGGCCACGTCCGGTACGCGGACGAGGCGTACAACGTCGGCCCGGCCCGCGCCGCCGACTCGTACCTCGACGGCGAGACGGTCGTCGAGGCCGCGCGCGCGGCCGACGCCGACGCGATCCACCCGGGCTACGGCTTCCTCGCCGAGAACGCGGACTTCGCGGCCCGCGTCGAGGACGCCGACGGGATCACCTGGGTCGGACCCGCCAGCGACGCGATGGAGCGGCTCGGCGAGAAGACCCACGCCCGCCGGGTGATGGACGACGCGGACGTCCCCATCGTTCCGGGGACGACGGAGCCCGTCACCGAGGTCGAGGCGGTCACCGAGTTCGGCGACGAGCACGGCTATCCCGTCGCGATCAAAGCCGAGGGGGGCGGCGGCGGCCGCGGGATGAAGGTCGTCGAGAGCGCCGAGGAAGCCGAGGAGGCCCTCGCGTCGGCCAAGCGCGAGGGGGAGGCGTACTTCTCGAACGACTCCGTCTACCTCGAGCGCTACCTCGAGAACCCCCGCCACGTCGAGGTGCAGATCGTCGCGGACGCGGGCGACGGGGACGTCCCCGCCGACGAGTCGGACGTCGTCCACCTCGGCGAGCGCGACTGCTCGCTCCAGCGCCGCCACCAGAAGGTGATCGAGGAGGGCCCCTCCCCCGCGCTCTCCGACGAGCTCCGCGATCGGATCGGCGAGGCCGCCCGCCGCGGGGTCGCCGCGGCCGACTACACGAACGCCGGCACCGTCGAGTTCCTCGTCGAGGAGGACCTCGACCGCGACCCGTCGGAGCCGCTCGGCCCGGACACGCCGTTCTACTTCCTCGAAGTCAACACGCGCATCCAGGTCGAACACACCGTTACCGAGGAGCTGACGGGGATCGACATCGTGAAAGAGCAGCTCCGGGTCGCCAGCGGCGAGGGACTCTCCGTCTCGCAGGGCGACGTCGAGCTGGAGGGCCACGCGATCGAGTTCCGGATCAACGCCGAGAACGCCGCGGAGGAGTTCCAGCCCGCTAACGAGGGCCGGCTCGACACGTACGACCCGCCGGGCGGGATCGGCGTCCGCGTCGACGACGCGCTCCGGCAGGGCGACGAGCTGGTCACCGACTACGACTCGATGATCGCGAAGCTGATCGTGTGGGGCGCCGACCGCGAGGAGTGTCTCGCCCGGTCGAAGCGCGCGCTCGCGGAGTACGACCTGGAGGGCGTCGTCACCGTCGTCCCGTTCCACCGCCTCATGCTCGACGACGAGCGGTTCGTCGCTGGCACCCACACCACGAAGTACCTCGACGAGGAGCTCGACCGGGAGCTGGTCGCCGAGGCGCAGGAGAAGTGGGGGACCGAGTCGGCGTCGAGCGACGACGACGAGGAGGTGACCGAACGCGAGTTCACCGTCGAAGTGAACGGGAAGCGCTTCGACGTGGAGCTCGAGGAGCGCGGCGCGCCCGCGGTCCCGACGCCCGCGAGCGGCGGGAGCGGCGCGGGCGGCCGCAAGCAGCGACCGCCGCAGGCGACGTCCGACGACGGGGGCGACGACGGCGTCGACGTCGCCGAGGGCGGCG